>NZ_JAKSYK010000223.1:0-99271 GCF_022829425.1 Methylobacterium sp. J-072
GCGGAGAATACGCCCCAGAGCAGCGGGTTGGGCACGCCGATGAACCACAGGCCGACGCCAACAATGACGCCGAACGCGGCGTTCATGCCGAGCTGAGCCAGGAAGTAGGTCCCGAGCCGTCCGGCCGCGTCGTCCATCGCCACAGTGGTGCGGTGCAAATCGCTCGATCCGAACAGGCGAATCATGCGGTTGCGCAGGTCCTCGCGCTGTAGGAGCAGGAACACGACCACGACCAGGACGATGCCCACCGTGGTCAGCGGCTCGAAGATCGGGCCCAATACCTTCTCGGCGAGCGCGAGCGGCGAGATCTCGGGTTCCTGCACGCGGACGAGCTGCGCCTTCGGGGTGTCGCCGCCGGGACCGGTGGCCGCGGTGGTGCCGGCGGCGTCAGCCTTCTGAGTGGCATCGTGGACCTGATGGCTGAACTTGGCGATGACCCGATTGGCCTCGCCCAGCCAACCCTGTTGCAGACCGGCGAACTTCTTCGAGACCGTGGCTTGGTACTGCGGCAGGTTGCCGGCGAGCCCGGCCACCTGTGTGCCGATGACCGCGCCGATGCCGCCGATCACGCCGAGCGCCAGCAGCACGGCGACGATGACCGAGGGCACGCGCCCGAGCTTGATCCGACGCAGCAGGTTGACCACCGGGGCCAGGACGAAGCTGAGGAGCACCGCCAGCACGAGGGGGATGAACACCTCGCGCCCGAAGTACAGCGCCGCGATCAGCACGACGCCGACCGCGAGGGTCAGCAGGCCGCGCAGGCCAGGCACCAGCGAGGGCGGCACCTGGGCGGGCGGCTTCGCGGCTACGGCGTCGTCCATCGGCATGCGGGATTCCCGGTCACGCCACGTTCCGCGGCGCATCGCACCTCAACGCCGAAAGCTTCGATTTGTCCCGGAGGACCTCGTGGCGTTGCGGACGGGGACGCCCACGGCCCGGCATGCTAGTGTTGCCTAACACGATCCGGCCCTGCCGCCCTGCCGCGACGCTGAGCCAAGCCTACGGGGGCGACCATGAATCCAAAGGTCAACCCGAAAAATGCTTCGGTCGGAAGCCGACGCACCCCCGGGCGCGAGATCGAACCACCGGGCGCACGGGGCGCTGGCGGCCATGGCCCCGGACGTGGACCCATCGCGACCGATGCCAACCGCTCGGAACTCCGCCAGCTCGTCGCCGGCCTGAGCGAGGGGGTGATCCTGGTCGAGCCGGACCAGCGCATCTCCTGGGCCAACGACGCGGCGCTGGCGATGCACGGCGTGGCGGCCCTGTCCGACCTCGGCGCGACGGTCGACGCCTACCGCGCGCGCTTCAGCCTGCGTTACCGCAACAACCGTGCGCCCGGCCGCTACCCCATCGAGCGCGTCACGGACGGCGAGACCTTCCGCGACGTCGTCGTCGAGGTCAGGCACGCCGACCGGCCCGGCATCGACTTCGTGCATTCCCTGCGCAGCCTCGTGGTCACCGACGCGGGCGGCCGCCCGACCTTCCTGGCATTGATCATCAAGGACATCTCGGCACAATTCGAGGCCGAGGAGCGCTTCGAGAGCGCGTTCGCTGCTAACCCCGCCCCCGCCGTGATCGTCCGCCTGACCGACCTGCGGCTGGTCCGCGTGAACACGGGGTTCCTGGAGATCACGGGCTACGCGCGCGACAAGGTCCTCGGGCGCAGCGTGTACGAGGTCGACCTCCTTGCCGACGCCCACGGGCGCGAGAGGGCGTTGGAGCACCTGAACGCCGGAGAGCCGATCCCCCATCGCGAGGCGTTCCTGAAGCGCCCGGGCGGTGGCACACACGCCGTGATCGTCGCCGGCCAACCCATCGAGATGGGCGACGTCGCCTGCATGCTGTTCACTTTCGCGGACCTGGAACCGCGCCGAAAGGCGGAGACCGGCCTGCGCCAGAGCGAGGAGCGCTTCGCCAAGGCGTTCCGGCTTACCCCGGTCCCGACCGTGCTGACCCGTGCGAGCGACCACATCGTGACAGGCGTCAACGAGGCGTTCGTCCGGGTGTTCGGCCGTGCCGAGGGGGATACCCTCGGGCGGACGGTCGCCGAGACCGGCCTCTGGGTCGACGACGCCGCCCGCGAACGGTTCGAGGCGACCCTGGCTCACGAAGGGTCCGCCCTCGGCGTCGAGACCTGCGTGCGCGACGGGGGCGGGACGGCGCTCGATTGCCTGGTCTCGGCCGAGCGCGTGGTCATCAACGGCGAGGATGCGGTGCTGGCCGTGCTGCAGGACATCACAGAGCGCAAGCGTTCCGAGCGCGAGCTGTACTCGGCCATCGAGACGGTGATGACCGACGCCTCCTGGTTCAGCCGCGGCCTGGTCGAGAAGCTTTCGGTTCTGCGGAACCCCGGCGAGGGTGCGCGGCCCGCGACGCCCGACCTCACCGCCCGCGAGCGGCAGGTGCTCGACCTGATCTGCCGGGGACAGAGTGACAAGGCCATCGGCCAGGCCCTGGTGCTATCAGGAAGCACCGTGCGCAACCACGCCGCCGCGCTCTACCGTAAGATCGGCGTCAACCGGCGCACCCAGGCCGTGGTCTGGGGCCGGGACCACGGCTTCCCGGTGACCTGACCGGTACATAAAACATTCGAACCGGTACGTTCCGACGATTTGCACGCGGCGGGACCAGGGCCATCTTCAACCACGACGCAAGGCTGGGCATCGACCGGAAAGCGAATGGCCGACGAACCCAAGCCGACGGACGAGCTTAAGCGGACGGACGAGCTCAAGCCGACCCTGGAACAGGTCAGGGCTTCGGTACGGGACGCCCTGGAGAAGCTCACCGGGGATCCCGGCCCCGAACCCGGGATCACGCCGTCGAACCCCAGGGGGAAACGACGCCCGGAACTGAAGCCGGAACCAGACGTCGACTGACGAAAACCTAAACCGCGAATATTCGCCACGAACCAAAGTGGAAATATTGCGGTTTGATTAGATGTTAATCGGCGGAACATCGCGGACCCGGGGCGCTTGTCGCGTATCGGGTCCGGTCGTCGAGCGAACGACCACAGGGGGGTTCGGCGGCAGGCAGCCGCCTCACTGCGACCGCCGTGCCAGAGAGTAGCCCACACCCCATCCCGTCCCGCGCGGCCTTGGCACCGACCGAGCGCGCATGCCCGGAGACCGCCCATGTCCCTCCTCGCCTGGATCGTGCTCGGCCTGATCGCCGGTTTCATCGGCAGCAAGATCGTCAACAACACTGGCCAAGGGCTCGTCGTCGACATCCTGCTCGGGGTCGTCGGCGCCGTCGTCGGTGGCTTCCTATTCAACCAGTTCGGCCAGCCCGGGGTGTCCGGGGTGAACCTCTACAGCCTGCTCGTAGCCGTCGTCGGCGCCGTGGTGGTGCTGTGGCTCTACCACGCCCTGATGGGCCGCCGCCGGGTTCTTTGACCCGGCCGAACCCACTTCCGCCGATCCTCGGCCGAAGCCCGACCCGACCACCCCCGACGAGAGAGTTACTACGATGGCGTTATCCCCCGATACCACCCGTTCTGCCTATGACCGCGACCTGCCGACCACCAGCCCGGCCACCCCGGCCGAGGATATGCGCACGATGGCGCTGCACTCCATCTCTTGGGGTGCCGTCATCGCCGGCGCCGTGATCGCGCTGGTCGCCCAGGTCATCCTGAACATGATCGGGCTCGGCATCGGTCTCTCGACCGTCGACCCGGCTGGCAGCGGCACCCCGACCGCCGGGTCGCTCTCGTCCGGCGCCGGGATCTGGTTCGTGATCTCCGGCATCCTTGCTTCCACCGCCGGCGGCTGGCTCGCCGGGCGCCTTTCCGGCAAGCCGGCCCGGACCACCACCGCCTACCACGGGCTGATCGCCTGGGCGGTCTCGACCCTGGTCGTCGTGTACCTGCTGTCATCGGCGGTCGGCGGCATCGTCAGCGGCGCGTCGAGCGCGGTGTCGAGCACTCTCGGCGGCGCCGGCAACTTGATCGGCGGCTCGGTGAAGACCGCCGCGCAGGCCGCGGGCCCGTCGCTGCCGGGCATGGACAACCCGTTCTCGAATATCGAGAATCAAGTCCGCGGCACGACCGGCAATGACCCCGAGGCCCTGAAGAACGCTGCCGTCAGCGCCATGCGCGCCGCCGTGACCGGTGACGCCGCCCAGCAGAAGGACGCGCAGGAGAAAGCGGCCCAGGCGCTGGCCAAGGCCCAGAACATCCCGGTCGACCAAGCTCGGACCCAGGTTGCCCAGTACGTGCAGCAGTTCAACGACACGGTCGCCAAGACCAAGGAGCAGGCCAAGCAGGCGGCCGACACCGCCGCCCGCGTCGGCTCGCAGGGGGCGCTCTACGGCGCCCTGGCGCTGATCCTCGGTGCGCTTGCCGCCTTCTTCGCCGGACGCGGTGCAGCGGTCGACCCGGTGCTCACCCGCACCGCCGTCGCCGCCACCACACAGCGTCGAGTCTGATCGTGAACGCCCCCGCCGCCACCGAGCCGTATCGCTCCGGGGCGCAGAACGAGCCGGCGGCGGAGGTTGCCGTCGGCGAGGAGGCGGTCCTCCCGCTGATCGCCGAGACCGCCGGCATCGAAAAGCGGGCGGTGGAGACCGGGCGGGTGCGGGTCACGACGCGCACCGAGACGGTCGAGGAGGTCCTGCGCGAGACCCTGCGCAGCGACATGGTCGGGGTCACCCGGGTGGCCATCAACCGGACTCTGGCCGAGGGCGAAGCGCCCCCGGTGGTCCGCGAGGCGAACGGGGTGACGATCATCCCCATCCTGGAAGAGATCCTCGTCGTCGAGAAGCGCCTCGTCCTGCGGGAGGAGGTGCACGTCCGCCAGACCACGGCGGGCGAGGACGTCGAGATGCCGGTGACGCTGCGCAGACAGCACGCCGTGATCGAACGCGTGTCCCCCGAGGGGCACGTCACGGCCCTGTCCCCTGCACCCCCATCGGAGGTCGAACCATGACCCAGACCATCACCGCCATGTACGACACCTACCCCGAGGCGACGGCCGCGAAGGCCAAGCTTGTGGCCATCGGCATCCCTGAGGTTGGCGTCCGGATCCTATCCGGCAGCGAGGCGGGCACGACGACCGGCGCCGCCACGACCCACGAGGGCGGCATGTGGGGCTCGCTGAAGGAGTTCTTCATGCCGGAGGAGGACCGCCACCTCCACGCCGAGGGACTGAACCGCGGCGGCACCATGCTGACCGCGACCGTAGAGGACGGGTACGCCGAGCGTACCTACGACATCCTGGAGGAGCACGGCTCGGTCGACATGGACGAGCGCGAGGCGTCCTGGCGCAAGGAGGGCTGGAACGGGCAGGCTGCGGGCGCGCCGGTCGCGGCCGTTGCTCCCGCATCGACGACTGCCACGACGGGGCTGCGTGCGGCGGGTTCCACCGAGACCGTCGCGGCTCAGGAGACCGCGCAGCGCACCGACTACATCCCGGTGGTCGAGGAGCGCCTCAACGTCGGCAAGCGCATGGTCGACAGCGGCCGGGTGCGGGTGCGCTCCTACGCGGTCGAGAAGGACGTCAGCGAGAATGTCACCCTGCACGACGAGACCGTACGCGTCGACCGCCGCGTGGTCGACCGGGCGGTGACGCCGGGGGACATGGCCCTGTTCGAGGACAAGGTCATCGAGGCGACCGAAATGCGCGAGCAGGCGGTGGTCTCGAAGGAGGCCCGCGTCGTCGGCGAGGTCGGCATCCGCAAGGACGCGACCCAGCGGGTCGAGACCGTGACCGACAAGGTACGCCACACCGAGGTCGAGGTCACCGACGAGCGGGGTAACGTCGAGCGTACCGGTACGGCCGGCACCGCCGGGACCGCCCCGCGCAAGCCGGTCTGAGCGCCTGGTCGGGAGGGGTCCCGCGGACCTCTCCCTTCTGACGCGCGAACCCTCGGGCAAGCAACAGGCACGGCCGCCGCCCCATGATCCGCATCACCCGATTCCTTGTCCTCTCCTTCGTCATGGCGGCCGGATCCGCCGGCGCCCAGGGCGACGATGCCGCCACGGGCCATCTCCGGACGTCCTGCTCTGGGGACTATCTCCAGCCTTTGCAACGGCATGGACCCGAAGGGCCCGGAGGTGGTCGCGTGCTTCGGCAGGAACATGGGCAAGCTCTCGCCCGGCTGCCGGACCGCCATCGACGAATACAAGGCATCCAAGGGAACCGGTTCGAGGTCCTGAGCCGCCCCGAACCCGTACGTCGAACACCCGAACGGGAGAATGAACATGAGTGACGGCTTCCCCTCCATGACCGCCCTGCTCGGGCTGCTCGCCGTGGCGGGCTACCAGAACAAGGACAAGATCGCCGAGATGCTGAAGGGCGCCTCCGAAGCCAACCCGTCCGGTGCCACGCCTGGCCAACCAGGGCTCGACGGCATCCTGGGCAACCTCGGTGGTGCCGGTGCCGGTGGACTGCTCGGCGGGGGCCTCGGCCAGCTGATCGAGCATTTCCGCGGCAACGGTCACGGCGAGGCTGCGGACTCATGGGTCCGGCAGGGCCGGAACACCGAGATTCCGGCTGAGCACATGCATTCCGCCCTCGGCTCCGACCTGCTCGCGACCCTGACAAAGCAGACCGGCCTTTCGAGCGACGAACTCCTTTCCAGGCTCTCACGGGAGCTTCCGTCGGCGGTCGACCGCTACACCCCCGACGGCAGGTTGCCGGCGCACTGACGCGCCTCGCGCCTGAGGACATCCCGCACGCCGGTCGGGTCCTTTTCCGACCGCACGCGCCGGTCGACGCGACCGCAACGAGCACCGTGACGGTGCCATTCGAGGAACACCACCATGGCCAAGACCGCGCACGCCGAGGCTGCCAAGCACCACGAGGCCGCCGCCAAGTCGCACAAGACCGCGGCCGAGCATCACGAGAAGGGCGACGAGACCGCCGCTGCCAAGCACTCGAAGGAGGCCCACGGCCACTCCGAGAAGGCGCACGAAAGCTCGACCAAGGCCCACGGCAAGAGCGCCGGAAAGTAATCGACCCGACCCAATCCCCGGACGCGCATCCCGCGCGTCCGGGACCAAACCAGGAGAAGAACCATGGACGAGAACCGCATCACCGGCGCCGCGAAGGAGTTCGGCGGCAAGGTCCAGGGCGCCGTCGGCGACCTCACCAGCGACCGCGAGACCCAGGCCAAGGGCGCGGCCAACGAGGCCAAGGGCAACGTCGAGAACTTGTACGGGCAGGCCAAGGACGCCGTGCGCGACGTGGCCGACCAGGCCGGCGACCTCGCCCAGGGCGCGCTCAAGCAGGGTCGCGATGCTTTCCCCGACGCCGAGCGCGCCTACCGCCAGGGCGCCGACACGGTGACGAGCTACGCCAAGGAGTCCCCGCTGATGATGGCGGCGATGGCCGGCGCGCTCGGCTACCTCCTCGCCATGGTCGTCCACGGCCGCCGCTAGGCCCGGGAGCCCATCAAAGTCCTCTCGCAGGTCCGGAGCATCGCCGTGAACGATCCCACCCGACCTGCGGGGCCGGCCCCAGCCGCCGATGGCCCTATGCAGGCGGCACGCTCGCCGGCCGGCTTGGCCGATGCCGTGCGCGACCAAGCCGGTGGCTATGCAGACCGGCGCAAGAGCGAGGCGGCCAGCTTCCTGTCCGAACTCGCCCGGGCACTGCGTTCGGGCGGCAAAGAGCTTGACGGACAGACGCAGGCGAAGCCGTTCGTCCACACGGTCGCCGACAACCTCGATGCGCTCTCGGGTCATGTCGCTCGCCGCGGCTGGCGAGAGCTCTATCGTGATGCCGAGGTAGCCGCGCGTAGCAATCCGCTGGCGACGGCCCTGGTGGTGGGAGCGCTCGGGTACGGTGCCTTCCACGTCCTCCGGTCCGGCGAAGGCGATGCCCGCAAGTCGCAGGTTCCTGAGCACAAGCAGGCATGGGGCGGGTATCCGTGAGCGCCGTTCCCCACCCCCCGCCGTCCGGCGGGCTCCAGGGCCTACTCGCCGAAGCACTCCGGGGTGCCGGCGATGTCCTAGGGGGCGAGATCGCCCTGTTCCGCCAGGAGATGGCCGACAACTTGCGACGTCTGATCGTCGGCCTCGCTGCGATGGCCGGCGCGGCCGTGTTCGCAGTCGTCGGCTTCCTGGAGTTGGTCGACGCCTTGGTGAAGTGGCTCGCCACCGTCGTCGGCTCGGAGGCGCTCGCCGCCCTGATCGTCGGCGTCGCCTTCCTCGTCATCGGCGTTGTTCTGGCGTTCTTCGCCAGACGCCGGTTCTCGGTCGACGGGCTCGTCCCGACCCGGACGGGCCGACAGCTTCGGCACGACGCCACCGTCATCAAGGAGCGCGTGACGCATGACGAGTGACGCAGATGCCTTGGAACGCGAGATCGAGGAGAGCCGTGGCCGCCTGGACCGGACGCTCGACAGGCTTACGCAGCGCCTCACCCCCACCGGCATCGTCGAGGACATGCTCGGCACCGTCCGCCGCGACGGGACCGGGGCCGACCTCTACGAGGGCGCCCTCGAAGCGGTCCGCCGCAACCCGGTGCCTGTCCTGCTGATGTGCCTCGGCGTGGCGATGCTGCTGAAGGGTGGCGGGCGGCGACCGGCTGCGACCTACCGCGCCGTGTGCGATCCCGACCGGTACGCCGCGGCGGCCGTCACCTCCAACCCGAACCCCGGGGCCACCATCCCGAAGGAATCCCGCTGATGCGCCCGTACGTCGCCGAGTTCGTCGGCACCTTCGTCCTGGTGTTCTGCGGTTGCGGCAGCGCGGTCCCGGCCGCCGACCACATCGGCTATGCCGGCGTCGCCCTCTCCTTCGGTTTCGTCCTGATGGCGATGGTCTACGCGCTCGGACCGATCTCCGGCTGCCACCTCAATCCTGCGGTGACCCTGGGGCTGACGCTCAGCCGCAAGTTCGACGCCGCCCGTCTGCCTGGCTACGTCGCCGCGCAGGTCCTCGGCGGCATCGTGGCGGCCTACGTCCTCTACGTGGTGGCGCAGGGCCATCCCGGCTTCGACGTCTCCTCGGGCTTCGCATCGAACGGCTACGACGTGCGCTCGCCGGGCCACTACAAAGCGAGTGCCGCGTTCATCGTCGAGTTCGTGATGACGGCGCTCCTCGTCCTCACCATACTCGGGGCGACCGACCTGAAGGCGCCGGTGGGTTTCGCCGGCCTCGCCATCGGCGTCGTCCTGGTGGTGATCCACCTCGTCTCGATCCCGGTGACCAACACCTCGGTCAATCCGGCCCGGAGCATCGGCCCGGCCCTGTTCGCCGGCTGGGACGCCGTGGGGCAGCTCTGGCTATTCGTTCTCGCTCCGCTCCTCGGCGGAGCCGCCGCGGCGGGATTGTACTCGACGATGCGTGCCCTCGATCCGGTGCTGCAGATGCCGGTGCGCCAGGCGGTGCAGGCCCTTCCGGCCGAGCTCGAACAGCGACTGGAGAAGGCGGGCATCAAGCCGACCGAGTTCTAGCACCACCTCCCGAGGGACCCGTCGATGACCACCATACGGACGCTGATCCACGCGGGGAGCAACGACGACCGCTGGTTCCTCTGCCACGGCGACGACCAGGCCGACGTGTTCGTCTTCCACGAGCCGAACGGACCGTCCGGGGGGGCGCCGTCCCGGATCGAGCTTACGAGCTTCCTGGCTTCCGGGAACGGATCGCCCGAGCACCGCGCGCTCCTGACGATGATCGGCTCCCTGGTCGAGGCGGCACATGCGGGCTCGGCCCCGCCCGTACGTGGACCCGAGCCCGGAGCCGCAGGTGCCGAACCGACCCCGGGCGAGGCCGCCTCCTCGATCTGACCCCAAACCCCTCCAAGCCCGCGAGACCGCCATGACCATCGACTATCTCCCGGAATTGCGCCGACCCCTCCCGTTCAGCCTCGCCGTCGTGGCGGCGGTTCTCCTGGTCTGGCTCGTCGTGGCGTCCATCGCCGGCGCCAGGCAGCGGACGACGAGGGACCACCGCATCGGTGATCTGGAAGCCCGGCAGACGGCGCTCCAGGGTGACCTCGACCAGCAGCGGTCGACCGCCGGCACTTTGGCCGCGCTCCAGGCCAGGATCGCCTCAGCCCAGCAGCAGGACCGGGACGCGACCCAGGCCGGCGAGCAGGCCAAGGCGAAGGCGGCGAACCTCGCCTCGGAGCGACAGGCGGCGGAGGGGAAGGCGACCGAGGCGAAGTCCGCATCCGAGGCCGAGGCCAGGAAGCTGGCCGACCTTCAGGCGCAGGTCGGCCAGGCCGAGCAGAAGCTCGCGCCGATGAAGGAGGCCATCACCGCGGCCGAGCAGGCGGCGTCCGCCCGGACGAAGGAGCTCGCCGACGTCGGGCGCCGCCTTGAGGATACGCGCCAGCAGGAGGCCAAGCTGCGTGCCGACATCGCCGCCATGTCCCAGGAGGCGACCGCCAAGACCGCTGACTTGGCCAAGGCCGAGGAGAGCCAGCAGAAGGCCCGCGAGGGCTCGGCCGCGGCGCAGAAGGAACTTGCGGACGCCCGTACCGCCACGGAGCAGTCGACGAGGCAGCGGGGCGAGCTGGAGCAGGCCATCGCCGGCCTCGACGCCAACAAGGACAAGCTGACCGCCGAGATCACCCAGGCCGGCCAGCAACTGCAGCAGGCCAAGGACGGATTGGCGTCGACCCGGAAGGATCTCGCCACGACCCAGGCCGAGCGGGACCGGGTCATCTCCGAGCGCGGTCAGGCCGAGCAGGCCATCCAGAAGCTGACGGCCGACCGTGACGGGGCGACCGCAGCGGTGGAAGCGCTAAGGAAGCAACAGGCCGACGCCCAGGCGCAACTCGCCTCCCTGACCGAGACGCTGGCCACGCGCAACAAGGAGATGGCCACCCTCGAAGACCGGCTCGGGATGACCCGCCAGGAACTCGCGGCAGCCCAGGCTAAGCTCGCGGAAGCCCGGCAGGGGCTCTCGGACCAGCCCCCGGCCATGACGGTGCAGCCCGTTCCGTCCCAGTCTCCGGCGCCCACCACCGTACCGAAGGCGGACTGAACCGGCACATCGTCGATACACCTCGACCTACCCGAAGGGCGAAGACTTGCATTTCCTCGGAATCGACTGGGTCGGCGTCAACGCCGAGAACGGGCGGAAACTCGTCCTTTCGCTCGTGTTCATCGCGGTGGTCGTCGGCGGTGGCATGGGCCTTCGGGCGCTGGTCGGGCTAGTCCTGACCCGCACCGACCATTCCACGCTCCAGACCAAGTTCTGGACGCGCCAGGGCATCAGCCTGCTCGCGGCGGTGCTGCTGGTCCTCGGGCTGCTCTCGATCTGGTTCAACGACCCGGCCCGGCTTGCCACCGCCTTCGGACTGCTCTCGGCCGGCCTCGCCTTCGCCCTGCAGCAGGTGATCACGTCGCTCGCCGGCTACTTTGTGATCCTGCGCGGCTCGACCTTTACGGTGGGCGACCGCATCACCATGGGCGGCGTGCGTGGAGACGTGCTGCGCCTCGGC
This sequence comes from Methylobacterium sp. J-072, assembly GCF_022829425.1. Lineage (NCBI taxonomy): Bacteria > Pseudomonadati > Pseudomonadota > Alphaproteobacteria > Hyphomicrobiales > Methylobacteriaceae > Methylobacterium > Methylobacterium sp. J-072. The sequence goes on from NZ_JAKSYK010000223.1 coordinate 11,400, forward strand.
TTCATCCAGACCACCATCATGGAGATGGGCCAGCCCCCGGCGGTCCAGGGCAGCAGCCCGGCGATGTGGGTCAGGAGCCGCCAGTTCACCGGCCGCATCGTCACCGTGAGCAACGCGCAGATCTTCTCGGAACCGGTGTTCAACTACACCCGCGACTTCCCCTTTATCTGGGAGGAGATGGCTATCCCCATCACCTACGAGTCCGACCGCCTGAAGGTCGAGGCGATCATGCTCGCCGCCGCGCGCCGGCACGCCCTCGACGCCACCGCGATGGCCGGGGAGGCCAAGGCGCGGCTACAGGACCGTTTCGGGGTCGAGCCGGTCGATCTGGAGCCGCGGGTGTTCTTCCGCATCACCGACAACTGGCTGGAGCTCACCGTCCGCTTCATCCTCGGCACACACCAAATTCGTGGGGCCAAGGACGCGATGAGCCGCGAGATCCTGGCCGGCCTGGACGACGCCGGCATCGGCATCGCGTCGGCGACCTACGACATCGTCGGGCTACCGCCGGTCGAGCTCGCCGGTCGGCGCCGCATGGGGCGTGCCGCCGCCTCTTCGGAAACTGCCGAGTGACGACCACGATTCCGTTCCTGGCTGCCCTGGCGGCGGTAGTGCTGGCGCTCGTCCACGTCGTGACGCCTACCTTGCGTTTCCTCGACGGTTCGCCCCGAAGCATCTGGCTGTCGGCCGCCGGCGGGGTCGCGGTGGCCTACGTCTTCGTCCACTTCCTGCCGGAATTAGCCGATGGCGAGGCCAGCGTCGGCCGGATGGCCGGCGGCACCTTCGGGGGCTTTTCGGAGCGGCATGTCTACCTGATCGCGCTTGCCGGCCTGATGGCCTTCTACGGATTGGACCGGTTGGCGAAGGTCGACCGATCACGCCGCGCCGGCCTCGCGGTCACCGATGCCCGGAGTTCCACCGCGGCGTCCGACGTCGGCACCGGGGTCGGCGTGTTCTGTATCCAAATGGCATCCTTCGGCCTCTACAACGGCCTCGTCGGGTACCTCCTCCTGCACCGCGAGGTCATGACCTTCGCCTTCCTGGCCTTCTTCACGGTGGCCATGTCGCTGCATTTCGTGGTCACCGACTACGGCCTGAACGAGGACCACAAGGCGGCCTACCGCAGGATCGGCCGCTGGGTCCTGGCCGCCGCCGTGCTCGCGGGGTTCGCGCTCGGCGCCCTGACGACCGTGTCCGGTGCCGCAATCGCCGCGCTGACCGCCTTCCTCGGCGGCGGCGTGATCCTCAACGTCTTGAAGAACGAGGTGCCGAGCGAGCGGCAGAGCCGGTTCTGGGCCTTCGCGCTGGGAGCGGCCGGGTATTCCGCGTTGCTTCTGACGCTTTGAGCCGTCCTCTCGGAACACGGGCACGGCTCATGCAGACCTCGATGGTCGCCGCCGAGCGGGACGGGACGACGGGACTCGATTCACGGGGATGAGCATGAGGATCAGGACGGGGTACACCATCGGCTACGACACGTTCGGGCCGACGCCGATCATCTACCAACTCGACGTCCATCCGTCGCGGGCCCACGACCTGCTGTCCTCGGATGCGATGCGGGTCGACCCGCCGGTTCCGTGCGGAAGTACACCGACGCGTTCGGCAACACCTGCGTGAGGCTGCTCTCGCCCGGCGGGCGGGTCACCGTCTCGGCCGACTTCCTGATCCACGACAGCGGCGAGCCCGACGCCTACGCCCCCGACGCGCGGCAGATCCCGGTCCAGGACTTGCCGGACGAGGTGTTGATCTATCTCCTCGGCTCGCGCTACTGCGACACCGACAAGCTCGCCGGTACCGCGTGGTCGCTCTTCGGCGGGGCGCCCGAGGGGTGGGCGCGGGTCGCGGCCATCGTGACGTGGGCGCACGAGCGCATCCGGTTCGACTACCAGCTCGCCGATGCGACGCGGTCCGCGTTCGACGGGTTCAACCAACGCGTCGGCGTCTGCCGCGACTTCGCCCACCTCGCTGTGACCCTGTGCCGATGCATGAACTTCCCGGCGCGCTACTGCACCGGCTACCTGGGTGACATCGGCGTTCCGGTCGATCCGAACCCGATGGACTTCTCTGCGTGGTTCGAGGTGTTCCTCGACGGTCCCGAGGGGCCGCGATGGTATACCTTCGACGCCCGCCATAACGCCCGCCGGATCGGACGCATCGTGATCGCCCGCGGTCGGGACGCCACCGACGTCGCGATCTCGACGAGCTTCGGCACGGCGCTGCTGGCGCAGTTCGACGTGCACACGGTGGAGGTTGCCGACGAGGCCACGACGGAGCCCCATTCGGGTGCTAGGTCGCCGGCATCCTCGGAGGCCTGAACCGCGGTGACGCCGGAACCTCATCCCACGGCCGGTCCGGCGTCGCATGCGAACCGCCGGTGGGGGCACTCGCAATCGATGGAGGGACGGCCCTTGATCCCCGGCACCACGTCCCGCACCGTCACGCCCGGCGAGGCCATCGCGCTGTGGCATCTGAGGTTGGCCATGCAAGCCGGCAACGACAACATGCCGATGACGGGGCGAGGCCTCGCCTTGGGTGCGGCGCTCGGCGTCCCGCTCGCCTCGACGGCCGCCTTGGCTGCCTGCGTCCGCTTCCTGCTCTAGGCATCCGCATACACCGGTGCGGATCTACGTACGGACGGCTCGAATAGAGCCACCGAGCGCCGGAAACCGGATCGCCCGGCCCGTTCACGAATGGGCGAGTGCCCCAAGGTCGTTGCCTTTCGGTGGTACGGACCGCGTACACACACCGGAATTCCCATGGTCCATACCGGATACAACCCACTCCTCGTCGCGCTCTCCATCGTCATCGCGGTCTTCGCGTCCTACGCCGCCCTCGACCTCGGCGCGCGGGTGCGCCGGCCGGACGTCGGTCCGCGCTGGGCCTGGGGTGCGGGCGCGGCGGTGGCGATGGGCGGGGGCATCTGGTCGATGCACTTCGTCGGCATGCTCGCCTTCGAGATGGGACTGCCCGCCGCCTACGACCTCGGCCTGACGCTGCTGTCGCTGCTGATCGCCGTCGGCGTCACCGCCGCCGCCTTCGCCTGGGTGGCGCGCCGGGGCACCGGCACGCGGTCCCTGCTGGTCGCGGGCCCGCTCATGGGAGTCGGCGTGGCGGCGATGCACTACACCGGCATGGCGGCGATGCGCGTGCCCGGCAACTTCGCCTACGACCCTGCCGTCGTGGCGGTGTCGGTCGCCATCGCGGTCACCGCCGCGACCGCCGCCTTGTGGCTGACCTTCCGCCGCAACCGGCCATGGCAGAAGCTCGCCGCCGCCTGCGTGATGGGCCTTGCGGTCGCCGGCATGCACTACACCGGCATGGCGGCGGCGACGTTCACGGCGCAGGAGGCCGGCGCCCACGCCGCGCACGCGACCACACTGGCGACCGGTCAGCGGGACGTCGCCCTGGCGGTGGCCGGCGTGACCTTCCTGATCCTGTTCCTCGCGATGATGGCCTCCTCGCTCGACCAACGCCGGGTGCAGCGGCGCCTGCACGTCAGCGAGGCGCGCTTCCGATCCGCCGTCCGGGCCGTCAACGGCATCATGTGGACCACCGACGCCGCCGGACATTTCGTCGAGGAGCAGGCGGGGTGGGCCGGCATTACCGGGCACGCCCCGGAGCAGTACATGGGCGCCGGCTGGGCGAAGGCGATCCATCCCGAGGACCTTCCGGCGACGGTTGCCACCTGGACCGACGCCCTTCGCGCCGGATACCCGTACACTGCCGAGCATCGCGTGCGCACCGCCCACGGCGAATGGCGGCGGTACGTGGCCCGCGCGGTGCCGGTGCGCGACGCCGACGGTACGATCCGGGAATGGGTCGGCGTCCACGAGGACATCACCGAGCGCCACGCGTCCGAGGTCGCCCTGAAGGAGGCCCGGGACGCCGCCGAGGAGCACAGCCGGGCCAAGAGCCGTTTCCTCGCCAACATGAGCCACGAGCTGCGTACGCCGCTGTCCGCGGTGATCGGCTACTCGGAGATGCTGGAGGAGGAGGCGGAGGAGCTCGGCCAGGAGAGCCTGCTGAAGGACCTCGGCAAGATCAAGTCGAACGCCCAGCACCTGCTCGGGCTGATCAACGATGTGCTCGACCTGTCGAAGGTCGAGGCCGAGAAGATGGAACTCTACTCCGAGGACATCGACGTCGCCGACTTCGTCACGGACGCCGCCGGCACCGTGGAGGCTCTGGTGGCCAAGAAGGGGAACGTCTTGGCGCTGGACGTCGCCGGGGATGTCGGCCGGGCGCGCACGGACGCGACCAAGCTGCGCCAGTGTGTGTTCAACCTGCTGTCGAACGCGGCCAAGTTTACCGAGGGCGGCACCATCACGCTGCGGGCCGCCCGCGAGGTCGCCGCGGCCGGCGACTGGCTCCGGTTCACCGTGCGGGACACCGGCATCGGCATGAGCCCCGAGCAGGTCGGGCGGCTATTCGAGCGGTTCACGCAAGCCGACGAGAGCACGACGCGCACCTACGGGGGGACCGGCCTCGGGCTGGCGCTGAGCCGTGCCTTCGCCCAGTTGCTCGGCGGCGACATCACCGTCGAGAGCGTCGAGGGCCAGGGAACCAGCTTCACCCTGCGCGTCCCGGCGGTGGCTCCCGAGCAGGCCGTCGAGGCGGCACCGGTGGCTCCAGAAAACCAGGTGACGGTCGGCGACCTCGTGCTGGTCATCGACGACGAGGCCAACCAGCGCGAACTGATGACCCGGTTCCTGGAACGCCAGCGCTTCGCCGTCCGCACCGCGGGGGACGGGCGTACCGGGCTCGACCTCGCCCGGTCGCTGAAGCCCCGCGCCATCCTGCTCGACGTGATGATGCCGGAGATGGACGGCTGGTCGGTGCTCGCCGCCCTGAAGGCGGAGCCGGGGACCGCCGGTATCCCGGTGGTGATGGTCAGCTTCGTCGCCGACGCGGCCTTGAGCGCCTCGCTCGGCGCGGTGGAGGCGCTGCCCAAGCCGGTGGACTGGACGCGGCTGCGCACGATCCTGGAACAGTTCCGGGAAGCCGACGGCGACGTGCTCGTGGTCGATGACGATGCCGACATGCGTCACCGCCTCCGGACCGTGCTGGAGCGCAACGGCTGGACTGTCCGTGAGGCCGGGAACGGCTGCGAGGCGCTAGACCAAGTCCGGCACGGCGTGCCGCGCCTCGTGCTGCTCGACCTGACCATGCCCGTGATGGACGGGTTCTCTTTCCTGGACCGGCTTCGGGGACTGCCCGGTTGCGCCGAGCTCCCCGTGGTGGTGCTGAGCGCCCGGGACATCACGGCGGCGGAGCGCGACCGGCTGTCCGAGGCCGACCGGGTCCTGCGCAAGGGCGACGCCAGCCTGCAGGACATCGCCACCGAGCTGCGCAAGCTCGACAATCGCCAAACCGATGCCGGGGGTGCGACCCCGACGAGGACCTGGTCGGGAATCCCATAGGCTCCAACCCGTTGTAGGGCATGTGATCCGACCCTTACGACGGCGGAAGTGCTGATCCCTCCGCCGGTGAGGCGTCGGACGGTCTCGACGACAGGTTTGCCCGGAAGGAAATGGATGGAACAAGGTTTGGCGACGGCCGTCCTCTGCATCGTGGGCGGTGGCATCGCCGCCCAGTTGCTCGCCGCGCGCCTGCGCATCCCCGCCATCGTGCTGCTGCTCGCGCTCGGGTTCCTTGTCGGACCCGTGTTCGGCCTGCTGCACCCGTCCCGCGACTTCGGGGAGAACCTGCGACCCTTGATCGGCTTGGCGGTGGCCATCGTGGTGTTTGAGGGTGGTCTCGCGCTCGATTTCCGCGAACTCAGGGCCTCGGGCGAGGGCGTTCTCCGGCTCACCGCCTTCGCGCTGCCGGTCAACTTCGTCCTGGGTACCCTCGCCGCCCACCTCATCGGCGGGATGATGTGGGGCCCCGCGTCGGTCTTCGGCGCCATCCTCGTCGTAACCGGACCGACCGTGATCCTGCCGCTGCTGCGCCACGCCCGCCTGGAGCGGCGGTCTGCCGCCTTCCTGAAGTGGGAGGCCATCGTCAACGACCCGGTCGGGGCCATCCTCACGGCGGTCGTCATCGAGATCCTGGTGGGCGTGCCGCACGACGCCGGCGAGACCCCGGCAGTCGCCCTGGCGATCCACCTCGCCGAGGGCGTGCTGGTGGCGGGCGGTCTCGGCGTTGGCTTTGCCCTCTTGGTGGCCTGGGCATTCCGGCGGGATCTCGTCTCAGAGACGCTCAAAACGCCGGTGCTGCTCGCGCTCGCGCTTGTCGCCTACGTCGTCCCGAACCTTCTCATGCACGAGGCCGGGCTGATCGGCGCGACCGTGTTCGGCATCGCGCTGGCGAACCGCCACGTGCCGGGCTTGGGCGAGTTGCGTCGGTTCAAGGAGGCGCTTGTCGTGCTCCTGGTGTCGTGCCTGTTCGTCGTACTGACCGCCGACCTCGACCTCGGCGTCCTCGGCAAGCTGTCCCTGCCCATCCTCGCTCTCACCGCCGCTGTCCTGTTCGCGGTCCGCCCGGCCGCCATCTGGCTCGCGACGCTGGGCAGCGACCTGTCGCGGCGGGAGCGGCTGTTCGTGGGCTGGATCGGCCCTCGCGGTATCGTCGCGGCTGCCGTCGCCGGTTTGGCCGGTCCCCGTCTGAGCGAGGCGGGCTACGCCGGCGGCGACCTGATCCAGCCCACCGTGTTCGCGGTCATCGTGGCCACGGTCATCCTTCATGGCTTTTCACTGGGACCGCTGGCTCGGCGACTGGGTCTGTCCACCGCGGCCGAGACCCAGCGGCTCGCCGTCGTCGGGGCGTCGCCATGGGCGAGCGACATGGTCGTCGCCCTGCATCGCGCGGGCGTGCCGGTGGTGCTAATCGACACCTACCCTGGCGCGCTTCAGGCTGCTCGTGAAGCGGGGGTGCCAACGCTGCAGGCCGAGCTCCTGTCGCGGCATGCCGAGGAAGGTCTCGCCGACCACCCCCCGGACCATCTGCTCGCTGCGACCCGGGACGAGCTCTACAACGCGCTGGTGTGCACTCGGTTGGCCCCCGAGATCGGCCGCGAGCGCGTCTACCAACTCGCGCCGTCGGCGGACCACCTCCTGCACGCGGACACGGGTGTCAGCCGGGATACCCGCGGCAAGGTTCTCGGCGACGGCACGGTCGACTTCGATGCCCTGGCCGGGCGGCACGAGGCCGGCTGGCGGTTCGAAGTCGTCCTCGCGAATGCGTGGGCGCAGACCGACGCGGTCGCCCTGCTGATCATCGAGACGGACGGGGCGGTGAAACTCCTCTCGGTCGACAACGAGCGTGCCGCCCCCAACGAGGGGGATCGCATGCTTGCCTTCGCCGCGCCGGACATTCCTCGCCTCGATTTAGCGGAAGAGTCATCTCCGGTGCACGCCTGACGAACGGTATCCGAACGGCGTCCGGGCTCGACCGGTTCACTCTCGGGTCGGATGGCCATTGCCGAGGTTCCGCAAGGAGTCAAACCTCGCTCAGTAGGTCAGCGTCGCCCGCAAGCCGACGACCGTGGCGTTCTTGATCCGCCGCCCGAGCGCGTCGCGCGGGTCGGGGATGTTGCCCCCCGGATGGAAAACGTACTGCAGGTTCGGCTGCACCGTCACGCCCGGGCCGAGGACCGCCTGGTACGTGGCCTCGATCAGCGCCTCGAACCGCCGCCGGGGCATCGCGGTGCCCGTCTCCAGGATGGTGTCGCGATCTGCACCCCGGGCCGACGGCGAGATGCGCGCGTACGACACTGCCACGCCCGCCGTGTCGTTCGACCGACCCGGCAGCAGCCCGCGGTAGCCGATGCCAGCGTCGAGGTAGAGGTCGATCAGGTTGCGGTCGCCCGGCGACGTCACCGCCCGCACGAACGCGCTTGCGCCCTGCCCGGCGTCGTCCGGCTCGCGGTACACGGTCTGGTCGATGATCCCGTACAGGCCGTCGTTGCCCCGGAACCTGCGGGCGACCCCGGTTGTCGAAGGGTCGGCGAGCGAGCGACCGGTGTCATCGACCCGGAGAGAATCGAACCGGCCGAAATGGTGCCAGCCCCCGAGCGTCACCGTCCCGGGCTCGACTAGAACCTGACCCGTGCCGGCCCGTTCCTCGAAGTTGTACGCGTAGGCCGCTTCCGCGATCAGGAACGCTGGATCGGACAGCCTGAAGTTTGTGCCGGTGCGGTCGCGCCGTTGCGGGTCCGGGTCGTTCCACTGCCGCGCCGGACCGGCCGGGTCGCCGTCGAACAGACCGACCTGGAATGAGAGGTTCGAGGTCGTGAGGTACTTGGCCCGGATCGCGGGCGCGCCGAACGGGTAGGCCGGACCACCGCTCGGCAGGTTGGTGCCGGCGATGGTCGGCCAGCCGAACGTCGAGTTGATGAACAGCGTCGCGGTCTGGCTCACGAGGAACTCGGTGTCGGCCGCCACCTGTCCGAGCTTGACCGCCAGTTGCCCGTCGAGGAACTGCTGCTCAATCCAGAGCTCGTAGAGGCGGGTGGACGGCAGCGCTTCCAGTTCGCTGATCACGGCAAGGTCGTTGACGGCGGCCCGGGACAGCCCGGCGCCGTTGATCTGGTAGGCCTCGACCCGGAACGCGGCGCCGTGCCAGCCGGCGAGGCGGTCGAGGTCGGCGTCGAGCTGCATGTCGAGCCGCCCGAGGACGGTGGCCGTGCGACGCGTGCCGCCGCTAGTGTCGCCGAGGATGTCGGCAATGGCGTTGAAGCTGAGGACAATCCCTCGGTCAGACAGGAAGCGACGCAGACCCGTAGGATCGGCTGCGTCACCGAGCACGGACTGGATCGAGGTCGTCGCCACCGCCGACGGCTTGCCTGACACCTCGGGCTGGGCGACCGAGGTGCGCGGATCGCCGCCGGCGCCGGTATTCGCGGACTGGGCGACTGCGGCGATGGGTGCGAGGCTGACGATCAGCGCGACGGCGAGCGTATCGCGCAAGGCTCGCACGTGCCCGGAGCGCCCATGGACGGACGGCCGCCACGCGCGTTCGGTGGAGATGTCTGGCAGGATGCAGAACCCTGGGAACCGACGAGCCGCTCGAATGTCCGGTGCGGCGCCCATGCGGCTCGTCGGTCGCCCTCGACTTGGATACGGGGGGCACCATACGGGTGCGGCGCCACCACTCAAAGTTTTTATGGTCTCATCGGCCCGCCGTCACCGGGCCGTTCATCGATTGGATCACCCATGAAGCCGTCGGATCCGCCGGTCGACGCCAGCGCCGCGCCCTCGACCACGACGGGCATCGCGGGGCCGACCCGGCCGGGCGAGCCGCTATGGGCCATGGCGTTCGACGCGGATGGGCGGGGACGGTCCGTCCCGCCGGCGCAGGCGGCGAGCGACCTTGACGCGTTCGGCGGCGGGTTCCTGTGGTTGCACTACGACCTGGATGCGGCGGATCTGGTCGGTCGGGCGAGCGAAGGTAGGTTCGGTCCCACCCGGCTCGCCACCGCCGTGTTCGCGCCCGACGAGCACCAGCGCATCACTGTCGAGGCCGACCACATCGGGGGCGTCGTCGCCGACCTCGCCCGCCCGGGAGCCAAGCCCGTCCCGGCGGGCAGGCTCCACTTCGTCTTGGGACCACGCAGCCTCGTCAGCGGCCGCCGCGGACCGGCGGAAAGCCCGGACGCGACCCGCGCGGCGGTCGAGGGGGGCCACACCGTCGCCTCGCCGACCTTGCTCCTTGAGACCCTTGTCGGGCACGTCGTGTCGGCGATGGCCACCACCGGGCAGAGGCTCTCGGACGCACTCGACGGGATCGAGGACCACATCCTCGACGGACGGCCCCGCGACGACCGCCGCCGGCTCGGGCCCGTCCGCCGCAACGCGGTGCGCCTGCATCGGCAGATCGCCGGCCTCGCCGCCGTGTTCCACCGGCTGGAGACGGACGGGGCGACGGACAACGTCCACGGGCCGGCGGTCGCGGCGGCGGCCCGGCTCGCGCAGCGCCTCGATGCGCTAGACCGCGATATGACCCTGCAGGCGGAGCGGGCTCGGCTGCTGCAAGAAGAGGTGTCCGAACGCATCGCCGAGGCGACGAACCGGCAGCTCTACGTCCTGTCGGTGCTGTCGGCGCTGTTCCTTCCGCCGACCTTCGTCACCGGCTTGTTCGGGATGAACGTGAAGGGGCTGCCCTTGGGCGACGATCCGCACGGTTTCCTTTTCGTGTGCGGCCTCAGCTTGGCATCGGCCGTCCTAGCCTTTGCCGTCATACGATTGCTCGGCATTCGTCCACCCAGGGGGTGAGCATACCCTTCGCGACCGTTCTGACCGTGAGCGGATCACTTCCGTTGGCCGTGTTCCGATGCCGCGCATCTCGTTGGGAACGAAGTGGCTGTCCGAAGGCTCGCCATTTGGAACTGTGACTTCTCAAGCGTCGTCCGGACGACGGTCGCCGCGCTCGCCATCGCGTGCGAGCAGCACGGCGACGAGTTCGGCCAGGCGCGACGGGAGGTCCGCGTTCTCGGGAGGTACCATTCGCCTCGACAGTACCCGAGCGACTTAGGTGAGGGCCGGTCGGGCTTCGCCACCTTGATAATGATTGCAATGGATCATGGCTGCGGCCTTCGCGAACGCGGATCATCCGAGGGGCGCGGCCGACGAAATGTTCGATGTGGTGGATACGAGAAGAAGAGCGCCAAGCGTCTTTGGTTGCATTCCTTCCTGGGCGCCATTTCGGATGAGTTTCACACCCGATATGAAAGCGAGGTCACCTGGACTGGGCAGGCTCCGGTCGTGGCATCTCTCCGGTTCTTCAAGGTCGATCTCGAGGTCGACCTGCATAACGGCGAGACGCTTCCATTCGTTGGATCGTCCGCGGAACCTGTGCATGACCGGCGGAACGCGTCTGTTTGGGTCGCAACACGGAGGGTGAGGTCGCGTTGATCCCACAGTCGACGGCGCTCCTTCGAGAGGCGTGTCAGGGAGCGAACACCGATGGCTACCGAGACCGAACGCACTCACCTCGACATCCACGACCGGTCCAGCCGCGAGTCCTACGCCAAGCTGTTCGGGGTCAGTGAGGAGCAACTCCGCAAGGCCGTGCGCCTCGTAGGCAGCCGCGTCACCACACTGCGCGGCCACCTCCGGCGTTGAGGCCGGGGCCGCTCACAGCTTGCGGGTGGGGGCGACGAACGGGTTGGTCTTGGTGGCCGAGCCGTTCCTGCAGTAGCACACCTCCAGACGGTCCAGGCCGGCCGTGCTCTTGGCCAGCGCAACCTTGATGATCGTGCCCTCGCCCTTCACGTCGAGCGCGTCAGTCAGTCTAAGCGCCTCTACGAACCGCACGTCCTTTAACTGCAGTACCGACGAGCCGGCTGCCAACTCCACCAGATAGTTCAAGCCACGCCCAAGCTTCCACTTCGGCCAACTCATCGTCAGGTTGAGCCCGGTCGCGTTGTGGGTGAACCGCACGTCGATCCACTCGTCAGTAATTCAGCTTGGCGTGCAACACCTAAATTTCTGCCTCATAGAAACCACCTCGACCATCCTCTTACAAGTGTTCAGCGACAGATTGCTCGTGGCCCGGCTGTATGATGGTGTTCTCGCAGTCGCGGGGCGCTCGTCGGCCCAACGCAATTCCAATGTAGTGGCCGTCGACATCGACGGGATGTGCTTTCTTCAACGACTAGTCGCGGGCTGGACCTCAATAACCCTTTACTTCGCCGACTCTCGGTTAAATAATATCAATTCTGCCCCTCTGCAAATTCGCAGCATGCCAGTGTGTCTATGAATGTCTGCTATGCGGGCGTTGCCGAGCTTGCCTAAATGACCGAGATGGGCGCAGAGCCGAACGGCCGGTTTTGCGCGCGATAACGATCAGGCATGGCGTAGTCTGGCCGTAAGCGGAACGGCCGCTTCGGAGATGATCGGCTGGATAAGCGGACGGCCTCCTATCGACCCAACCCAGCCGCCGGAAGCGCTGTCGGCGTTCCCCCGAAGCGGACGTTTGTCAGCCCTCCGGCAACTTCTGCTCGGGGTGGCAATCAGACCTTAGCCCTTCGCCCCGAAGCGGACGTTCGGTTTCCGATCCATGGCACGCACGGCTGCGAGGCTTACACCCCAACCGAACTTCCTGGAGGGCCAAGCCTTGCCTTATTACGTCAGTTGAGCGCCTACGCACTTTACAACCATAAGTTGCATAGTATCGTAGCACGCACTGCCAGGCGACGATGATCGTGAGCGACCGCCCGGAGGATCAAGGCTGTGTTCCGCGTGGTGTTGAAGTAAAGCATCTGATCGTAGGGGGCATGACATGGTGGTAGTGCTCGACCCTCGGACCGGAAAACTCGTCCAGATCCGCGTCCTGCCTCGACCGCCGTCAAAGCCAACGAAGTAGTTAGCAAGGTGCGCCTGCAGCGGGGCACGAGGTTGCAGTCACTCAGTTGACCTGCGACCGCGATCCATCCCCACGGGCCAACGCTTGACCGACCCTAAACAATGCGCCTTTGACCTCCTTCAGACCTGACATCACGTCGTGCTGCTCCATCAGCGCATGCACGATGATGAGGTGATCCGCGATGGTGTCGAGCGGTGCCACGGCCTGTGTGGCCACGTGTGTTGGCGGTGGAACGAACCTCTCGATACCACCATACGCTGCGATCTCAGTCGCCTCGGTCGGAGCAAACTCGATCATGGACCCGAGATAGCCGAGGAACGAGCGCCCCGGCGGTCCAAATGAGGGAACGCCTCCAGCCGCCAGCCACCGCACCGACCCGTCTGCGCACCGAATGCGGAACCGGACGCTGAACTCGGCTTGGGCTTGGGCGGCCTCCGCGAGGATGGCCCTGACAGCACCCTGGTCGCTCTCCAGGACTGACGTGGTCCAGCCGTCCCGGTACGCGGCCTCACGTGTCTGCCCGGCGTAGGAGAACCATTCGAGGCAGATGTACGTGACTTCGCCCTGAGCGTCGGTCGTGAAAATCACCAGCACCTCCCGCCTCAGTTCGGTCGGGCCAACATGCTGACACAACCTTTGAACGCACAAGTCGTTCGCGTTACAACCAAGCGGGATGGTACCCCCTACGACCGCACACGACCGACAATCTTTGGAGGGCAATATGCTCAACGAGAAAGACGCTCGTCATGAGAGTTTGAAGCGGATTGCAGATACGCTTCGCATATCCGTAGATGACTTGTATGGCTTTGGCGAAGATTTTATAAAATTTGAGCAAACCGATCGAATGCTGCAATTGTGGGAGCATCTTACTACTGACAGATTGCGTGAAGATGCGTTGGATGCCATCCAGGGCCTCATTCAGCACAAAACATAGCAAGATACTGTTACGGGCGCGAGTACTCGCTATTTTGGGGCGGCGTTCGGTTCGCGGCTGCTGTCTGCTACTCGTTCGAAGTGCTCCTGGGCACGTGGGATCGATGTTGATCATAGAAGGCGGCCAGCGTGCCGTCCCCCTGTCTTGATTGGTCGCGCGGCTTTATCTTACGAAGTGCTTGGAAGCAGACATTCCCAAGGCCTGCTTCGGGTGGGAAACAGTCCTCGCTGGCGCGACCGAAAGAAGACCTCGCTTCGCCGGGACAAACGGCGGAGCATGGATCGTCGACCGCGCCCTTCGTTCTTACTGCTGCGCCTCGCGGGCCTTGCGAGCCATCTCGTTGAGGGTCGTCACCGCTTCGTCGAAGCGTTGTTCCGCCTCGGCTTGACGCTGGAAGCGGACCCGCTGCACCAGGATCTCACGCGGGGTGGGCCGCTCTTGGAAGAGCGACATGACCTCGTCGATGAAGTCGGCCAGTGACAGGTATCCTTGGCGTGTCGCCTGTCCCGGGGTGAGGTCGGTCTGCACTGCCGGCGGCACCAGCTCGATGACCTCGACCTTGCCCTTAAGCGCCTCGCGCAGCGCGACCGTGTAGCTGTGCAGGGCGGCCTTGGTCGCCGAGTAGGTCGGGGCCGACACGAGAGGCACGAAGGCTAGACCGGAGGTGACGTTCACCAAGGCAGCATCGGGCTGCCGGCCGAGATGATCGATCAGGCCGTCGGTCAGCCGGATGGGGCCGAGCAGATTGGTGATGACCGTTGCCTCCGCGTCCGAGAGGTCGCGAGGCTGGTCCAGCGCCTCGGAGCGCATGATCCCGGCGTTGTTGATGACCACGTTGAGGGCCGGATGCTCGGCCGTCACGCGTCGTGCGAAGTCGGCCACGCCCTCAGCGCTGTCAGCATCGAACGCCATGGCATGCATGTTCGGACGTCCGGCAATCGTCCGCTGCAACGCCTCCGTCCGCCTGCCGGCGACGATGACGGTGTTGCCGAGGTCGTGAAAGCGTTGGGCGAGGGCTTGGCCGATGCCGGAGCCGCCGCCGGTGATGAGGATGGTGTTCCCTGACGTCTTCATGTGAGCGACCTTCGTTGTTGTCGCCCATGAGGTTATGGATCATGCTCTCCGAACCGAAGTAGGCACCGAAAAGATTTATACGCACCAAACGGAGAGTGTCGGATGCGTAGGGCAGAGGCCGATCCACGGATCGAGGAGCGTCGGAAGGAACAGGTCCCGACCGAGACCGACCCGGCCATCGAGGCGTTGGTCCAAGACATTATCGGCAAGGTAGCCGACAAGTGGACCATGCTGATCCTCGAAGCCCTGCACGAGCGCGGCACGCTGCGTTTCACCCAACTCGGCAAGGCGGTCGGCCGCATCAGCCAAAAGATGCTGACCCAGACAGTTCGCCAGATGGAACAGGACGGCTTGGTGCGTCGGACGGTGCACCCGGTGATCCCGCCCCACGTGGACTACGCGCTCACGCCGCTTGGTGAGAGCCTGGGTGCCGCATTCTGCGGTGTGTGGATCTGGGCGGAGACGCACCATGCCGAGATCAAGCGGGCACGCGAGGCTTTTGCGTCGCGAGCGTGCCGACGACCCGTTCAGGCGTAACTTGGTCTTACCCAGAGGCTGACCGCAGCTCCCCGGGTCTAATTAGGGCGCCTGCAAGCGGACCTTCCGAAGGTCTGTGAAGGGGTCGTGAGCGGGAACGGCGGTGATGTCCGCTTCCATCGGTTACTGCTTGTAAGCAGACCGGCAGAAAACCACCCAACCCAGCCATTCAGAAGTGCGCGCCGACCGGACCGCATTTGGCCGAAAGCCGATGAGTTGCCCAAGGAGGTAAGCCGCGAAAGCGGACAGACCTTCACCAACCCAATCCGCCAGCAAAAGCTGCTGCAAGCGCTGCTCCATAGCAGACATAAGCTCTGGTGAGTGAGAAGGTCGCGGAAGAACGTTCCCTCATGGTCAGCCGCAAGTGATCAGCGAAGTCAGGGTTTCAGCTGGCGCCAGTCCGCTTTACAGGATATTGACCGTCTGCCTGAGCCTCCAAGGGCTTGATACGCCCGGCCCAGTAATTTTTTACGCTAATCCGGCCTTCCGTCCCGTGAGTGCCTAGGTTCGCAAAGTAGTGATTCGGCACTCGCTACGCTTCCTGTCGAGGGCGGAGACCAGTTGCGCAGTTCTCGCTCATATCCACCGGCTCTCGCTCGGCGCATCTTTCCAGAGCACGGCAGTCACTTATCTCCGAATGGGAGCCCCTACCGTAGCATTGCAGGCGAAACTCTGTTCCATACATCGCCATCGATCGCCGTTCGGTAGATCTCGTGCCCCGCGTACGGCCCTGAAACCGCGCGGCTTCCAGGTACCGATTTCGAAGGCCTCGACGTAGACGGCCGGACGAGGGCTGCCTCGATTGAGACCTGCTTCAACCGTTGGATCGACTTCCGCTTCATACCTGCCGCGTGACCGGTTGGGGGCAGAGCAGGAGCAGACGTATCAACGCCGCTTGCCGACGTGTCTCCGTCTTATCGAAGATGCGGCGCAGGTGCACGCGTGCGGTGTTCAGCGTGATCCCGCGGCGGGTCGCGCTCGCCACCAGATCGTTCCCAGCCAGCATCTCGAGGGCAAACGCGGCCTCGGCGGGCGTAAGACCGAATTGCACCTGCAGCATTTCCTGCCGGGGCAGCCGGATGGCAGCGGGATCGATCAGGCGCAGGAGCACCGCCGACTCGGCCGACGCGAAGGCTATCGGGGCCAGCGCGCTCGCGGCGATCAGCAAGGTCCTGTCCTCGCTCACAAGACGGATCGAGTCGCCGCCATTGAGCGTGCAACCCGAGACCATCTTGCGAAGGGCCGCCGTGTCGTTCGGCACGCTGGCGCGGAGATGACCGTTCACGAGCCGCAACGGAACACCGCGCACCATAGCTCGGGCGGCGCAATTCAGGAACAGCACGCGTCCGCAGGTCGCTATGACCGCCACCCCTTCCTCGAGATGCTCGATGAAAGCCTCAAGCGCGGCGGCGACGCGCGTCGGATCGACCCGGGCGTGTTGCGGTCCGTCGGCGTCAACCGCCCGGTCTGAGCCGGCCCCGCTCAGGTCACCACTAGGCGCCAGCGAGGCGCCCGGCATCATCGGGGTTGGGTCTTTGGCAGCCAACATGAGCGATCCCTCCTCCGCTCGAGGTCAAACGTCTCCTGAGCGCCGACAAAGTGTAGTTCGTCGCATCCAAACGGGTGTGAGGTTCGTCACTCTTGCACCGCGCAGAAGAACAGTGCGACCGCGGCGCTCCTGCTGGCGCCGGAGTCTGGTGGCGGGCGGCGGCGCGATTAGCAAGACCGCAACGCGCCCCTCCGGCCGGTCATGACTGTCTCTGATCGCCACGGGATTCAATCTCCGTTGACGATCGACACAGCCGGCTACGCCCGATGTTGAAGCGGGAGGGCCTTGTCCCGGTTTCGTGTCCGACAGTAGTATGCTGCCGCGCGTCGGCGAGACACCGGAGATGCCATCCGCCATCGGCATGCAGTGGATACAGTCCGATATGCTTGGGTTTGGGCGAGACAACAGGTCTTTATGGGCTACGCCATCGGTCTTCAGGATCATCGGCGGAAGCGTGCCACGGGTGTTCCGACCCGGGCCGGGAGCCTGACCCGTGCTGTCCGACAGAGCCGCCGCGGCGCTCGACAAGCGATGCATGCTGTCGCAGCACGAGCTGTTTACGGACGCGCCGCAAACTGTCATCGAGCGCCTCGCCATGCGCGCGCAGCGCCTCACGTTTCGCTGCGGGCAACGCATCTTTCGCCGCGGCGACGAGAGCCACGGACTGCTCGCCGTCGTGAGCGGGCACGTTCGGATCTCGACGCCGTGTCCGGAGGGCCGGTCCGAGCTCATCTTGAACCTGATCGGGCCGAACGAGGTCTTCGGCGAAATCGCGCTTCTCGATGATGGGCCACGCACGGCCGACGCGATCGCAGCGACGCGCTGCTGCCTCCTGCTAATGGAGCGGCGCGACCTGCTGCCCCTGGTCAACGACTTCCCGATGCTGGCCGTCCGGCTCCTGGCGATCCTGAGCGGACGGCTGCGGCGGACCAGCCAGCAATTATCGGATCACGCCTTCGTCTGCGCCGAGCAGCGCCTGGCCAAAACCCTGCTCATGCTGGCCGGCGCCCCGGACCGCAACGGCAACCGCGTGCTGACCACGCAACGCGAACTCGGCAACATGGTCGGCCTTTCCCGCGAGGGGACCAACCGGCATCTCTCAGCGTGGCAGCGCAAAGGATATATCACTATAGCGCCTGGCGCCTGCACCGTGTTCAATCGGACGGCCTTGCAAAAAATCGCCTTTAGCCATACTTAATTTTCTAAATTGTGGCGAATTGCATTATAATGGGTTACAGTATCTCTGCATCGAAGCGATTTGACGGATTTTACGTTGTTATTTTAGCGTCAAGAAATACATCAATATTTAAAGCACATTCGGTTGTGATGCCGCGCGCACCTGTGTGCTGAAAGGCTCTGCCCTTTGCAGGATCGCAGGCATCCTGAGCCGATCGGACTTCGAATGCCCGACGAGAGTCAGGTGTGCGGCTCGACAGGTTTACGGCGCGAACTGCAACCCGAAACCATGAAGCGGCCTGAACCCTCGGCACGCCGACACCGGCCAGCGATCGGGGAGTGCTCGACGGGACCGCGGAGGACGTGGCTAGAACCGCGCCGAGCATTCAAAAAATACGTTGCTCGAATCACACGCCCCGATATAATTTCCGACGCGCAGATGCCAGCATGATGACTGCCGTTCAAAATCTAACAGGCGCGCGTAGAATCTTATCGATAAAACGGCACGCAAAACACTTTGAACTGCGCAAATGATATCGTCAATTCGGCTCATATACCAGCGCTTTCATCTCTTCCCGCTCGGTTATTTTTTAGACAACTATCAGGTGATCGGAACGCCAACTCATGCTCGTGGTCTTGTATCTAGCCTGGTTATCGCGAGGGCAAGACATTGTCGCCTCTCCCTGCGATTAACGCCGCTCCGTTCGGCAAGGAAAAGATCCAGCGCCGGCTGGCGGCGATCCTTACGGCGGACATCGTGGGGTACAGCGCCCTGATGGGGAGCGCGGAAGAGGACACCCACCGCCGCGTCTGCGCGGAGATCAGCAAGCTTGGCCGCGCTATCGCGCGATCCGGCGGTCAGGTCTTCGGCGTCGCGGGCGACGGATTGATCGCGGAGTTCCCCAGCGCCGTCGACGCCGTAACCTGCGCGTTGCGCTTCCAGACCAACGCCCGGCGCCGCACGGGCGCGGTATCGCCCGAGCGGCGGCTCCTGTTTAGGATCGGCATCCATGCCGGCGAAATCATGGTTCAGGGCGACCAGATCGGGGGAACAGCGGTCAACATTGCAGCACGTCTCGAACCACTCGCGGATCCCGGCGGAATACTAATCTCGGCAGCTGTATACGATCAAGTCAGACAGCGAGTGCCGTCGGCCTTCGCGTGCGTCGGCGAGCGGCGGCTGAAAAACATTCGCGCGCCCGTCATGCTTTATGCCACTCACGCCAAGACTGTTCTGACAGAATCGGATGTGCCGACGCCGCCGCGTAGCTGGGACCGCGTGTCGGGGGAAGAGCGCCGCGATTACAGGCCGGTGCTGGCTGTGCTTCCGTTCCGAGCGCTCCACAGGAGCGAAGTGGACACGTACTTCGCGGAAGGCATGATCGACGACATTATCCGCGCCTTGAGCGGCCTCAAGGATCTGCTGGTCATATCCCGCAGCTCCACCGCGGGTTTTAAGCTCTTCCCGGTCGACCTGCACCGCGCTTTTCGTGAACTCGACGCGGACTACGTCCTGCACGGCAGCCTGCGACGCCAGGGAGATGCCTTGCGCCTCACAGTGGAACTAGCAAACCACGGCGGCGTGATCTGGGCGGATCGTTTCGACGGAACGCTCGGCAGTATCTTCGAAATGCAGGACGCGATCGCGATGCGGGTCGCGTCGATCGTCGCGCCGCACCTGCGATCCCATGAACTGGCGCGTGCGGACCGTAAACGGCCCGAGAGCCTCACGGCCTATGACCTGACGCTCCAGGCACTTAGTCTCATTCACAAATTGGAGCGGACGTCGTTCATCGAGGCCAGGAGATTGCTCGAACAGGCTGCGGCCTGCGATGCAGCCTACGCGCCGGCCTATTCCCACCTGGCATCGCTCGGCATGCAATGGATCGGCCAGGGCTGGTCCAATGACGATAATGCCGACTGCCTTGCGGCTTCCCATGCCGCGCGGATGGCTATCGAGCGCGATCCGAACGATGCGGTCGGCCTGTCAATCTACGGTCATCTTCAGTCTTATTTGCTTCACGACTATTACAGCGCCCAAGAATATTTTAAACGCGCACTTGCGGCAGGCCCCAGCTGTGCGTCAGCCTGGGCTTATAGCGGGTTAACTCTAGGTTACGCCGGCGAAACGGCGCGCGCTGTCGAGCATGCTGAACACGCGGTGCGACTATCACCATTGGGCAGCGATGCCTTTTGGCTGGAGCATTATCTATCGCAGGCCTATTACCTCGCCGGGCGTCACGAGGATGCAATCGCGTGGGGCCGCGCATCCGCGGCGAAGGGTGCCAGCAACGCCTCCAATTTGCGGTGCCTGATTGCGAGCCTCGTTGCGGCAGGGCAGCGCGCAGAAGCCGACCTAGTCGCCCGTCAGCTCCTAAAACTCATTCCAGAATACCGCGTCCGTCTGTTCCGCAGCCGAACGCCGTTGTGCGGCCAAGTCCGCGATATTTTTGCCACTCAACTCCTTGAGGCTGGAATTCCCGACTGAATCGAACTGAAAGGAGGCTAGTATGCCCGCAAGCTTCAACGGAAATAACGGCAACAACGGAAATAACGGCAACTCCGGCAACGCCGGGGGCGGAGGCAACGCCTCGGGCAATTCCGCGGGTTGGTTCTTTCCCGATCGGGTCGCTCTGCCGTTCGTCTTTGCGCCTGCGGACACGCCGCCGGGGGGGGGCGCGGTGCCTCCCGGCGAGACGATCGGGGCGCTCGCCATCATCGCGCAACCGAAGTTTCCCGATCGCAATTGGTCGGCGGATTGGTACGCGTGGCAATGCCTGGTGGAATTCTCGACCACGAACTGGCGCGCCATGACGCCCGCATGGCCGTCCAGCATACCGCAGCTTCCGTCGGCCACCGCACAACCTCCGGCGTTTCCCGCCACCCCGCCAGTGGACTGGATCGTCGGCACCGGCGCCTTGAACGTGAAACAAGAGATCGACGATCTCGTCATCGCGGCAGAGGAGGAGCGGGCGGACGCGCTGGGCGAGATTCTGTCCCAGTCGGACGAATTCATCAGCTACTTCTTGAACGCTCTAACGTCCCAGCCCGGTTCTTATCCGAACACGAACAAGGTCCTGACGATTGCAAGTCTTATCGGCACATTCGTCGCCATGTACTACAAAGGCCAATATGTTCGGCCACGCCCCACGCACCTGTGCCCCGCGTTGATGCCGCCGCTTCAGGTCCCGGGCCACGCGTCCTTCCCGAGCGGCCACGCGACCCAAGCGCATCTCATGGCGCTGTGCATGCGCGACGTGCTCGCGGGGTTGCCGGTCGAGAAAACCGCCTCGGTCGTCCTGTGGACCTTGGCGAACCGAATCGCGCGAAACAGGGAGATCGCCGGTCTTCACTACAAAAGCGACACGGACGGCGGCCTCGCGCTCGCCATCAGCACCTTACCGCTGCTGCAGCAGTCCGGCACCGCGCCAGGCACCAGCAAGTATCAGATCGCCGTCGATGCAGCGCGGGAGGAATGGGCATGAGAGATCCATCGTCCGATCGAGGCGGCGTCGACGAGCGTGTGCTCGACGATCTGCAGCGACGTTTCACTGGCTTCGAGGCGCCCGCCCAGCCGATCATACCAGCCGATATCGATGCCTCGCGGCTTCGGGAATTCGGCCTGCCGCCGCGCCCGGGATCCGCCGCGCCCAGGATTCTGCACCAAGTGTGGGAGCGCGGATTCGGAAGGTCGCTGGCCCTCAAGTCATTCGCCCTTGACCCCATGGTCCGTGAGAGGATCAAGACAACCGCGTATCGGATCAGCGCGAAGCGCGCCAACCGATTGAGTCCGGCTGCAAGCCCACTCGACACCAGCCGGAACTGGGCCGGCGCTTATCTGACGGCCAATGGTGGCCAACAATTCGCTCAAGTCTGGGGGGTCTGGAAGACGCCCGAAACGCTACGCGTCCCGGACCCGCCGAACCCAGGGACGCCCGGCTTTCCCTACGTGTGCTCCCACTGGATCGGGCTCGACGGTCAGCGCCGCTATCTCGACGCCTCGCTGCCGCAGGTCGGCACCGTCTCTCTGTTGAAGGCGGACGGAGCGGTGACGGCGGAGGCGTGGACGCAATGGTGGACGCTGGACGCTGCGCACAACGCACCAACCTATCTCCCGCTTCCGCTCGCCCCGGGCAACGAGGTGCTCTGCGTGCTGACGGCAATCGATGCGCGGCGCGTGGTTGCCGTCGTCGTTAATCTCTCGACCTCACCGCCGGTCGGCATAGCCGTCCAATACGTTCCTCAGACCGTCGACATCGACGGCCAAATGATCAGTCCCAAGATCACAGGCGCCACCGCGGAATGGATCGTCGAGCGACCGAGCGTCGTCGGAAGTTCGGATATCTACAACTTTCCAAACTACGGCACTGCCGCGTTCGACCTGTGCGTCGCTGTCGAAAGCCCGGCCGAGGATTTCCCGGCCCTCTCCTCCGGCGTTCCGCAGGTGCTGCACGGGACGCGCTACATCAGGATGCTCGAACGCAAGCGCGACCCGGCGCGCATCGCCGTCCTGTCCCTCGCCAAGCGTTGCAGCCCGACTTCGCTGAAGGTGACGTATGGAGGACTGCGCTGACTCCAGCCCTTCCTGATCGATCACTGTGATGGGTGGATCCCCGCCACGGGTGTGTAGGGTGCAGCGCGTAGAGGCAGTCGTCGAGCGGCAGCAGGGTATGCCGCCGGAAGGCAACGATGACCGCCTCGTCGTCCAGGAACTGATCCGTAGTCGCTTCCTAACGTGTCGCCCCGATGCCCAATCGAAAAATTCGCCGGCGTAGAACAAAGCGGGCTTCGTTCTGTAAGCCACTCCCAAGCAAAAGATCGGGTGGTAGCCAGTAGTGTCCGCTTACGCGATGTCGGCATAACAAGCTGAATGACCGGATTGGGCGCAAAGCCGAATGTCTGATCTTGCGAGCTTCGGCGATCCGGCGTCACGTCTTATGGCTGATAGCGGAATAGCTGCTCTGGAGAGTCCATGGCGTCGAAGCAGCCATTCCGAAATCAACTCATCATGGGCGCAACAACGGAACCTATCAAAACGGTCAAGCCTCTCGCTTCAGCGCCAACTACAAGACGGGCACATCGTTCGACCTCGCTGACTACACCTCATCTGCAGGTCGTAGAGAACATTCCGCCTACCATCCGTTTCGCGGTCGTACGGGATGGGCGTTGCCATCCCTTCCTCTCGATAAGTGCTATGAGGCGCTGCAAGATCGCATGGGATCAGGCGTCGAGGGCCATCAGGCTCGCATTGCCACCTGCCGCCGCCGTGTTGATCGACACCGACCGTTCTTCGAAGAGATCCGAGGGCTCGTAATCCTCCAGATTGGACGCCGTGAGGATCGACTGGATCGTCAAGATTGGACCGCTCCGTCCGGCAATCCGGCGGGTCAGCCCCGCGAGGTCGGCCCGTTCGCCTTCGTGGAGCACGCCGCCAAGTCCGGGGGCGATCGCGGGATCCTCTGCGGGGACGATCTTCCGCAGGACCCCCGCAGGCAAGCCGTCGAACAGGCCCGATAACGCCCTCGCAGCCGTGATCACGGCGCTCTGGCCGGTCGCCAGGATCGCGCCGACCTGGAGCAATGTTCCCTCCTCGCCCGAGGCCAAGGCCGCGATTGGGCCGCGAGGACGGAGGCTGTAGATGTTGCGTTCACCGACCGGGCCCGGCAACACGCATTCGGTGCCGGCAGGTGCCCGGGCGAAATAATTTTCGACTCGGGTTGCGACGTCGGCGTGGCCCCGCTGCCGGAGCCATCTGATGTAATCCTGAGCGACTGTATCGGCGGAGGACGGAGCTGCGGTCGCACCGGCTGCGGACGGAGCCAGGCGAGGCAGCAGGCGGCGGAGGTAGCGCGGACCGCCGGCCTTCGGCCCTGTCCCGGACAGGCCCGAGCCGCCGAATGGCTGCACGCCGACCACAGCGCCGATGGTGTTGCGATTCACATAGATGTTGCCCGCCTCGATCCGGTCAAGAACGCGCGTAACCGTCTCCTCAATTCGGGTGTGCAGGCCGAAGGTCAGCCCGTAGCCGGTGGCATTGATGGCGTCGATGAGCGCGTCGAGATCATCCCGCCGATAGCGCAGCACGTGGAGCACTGGGCCGAACACTTCGGCCTCCACATCCGAGATTTTGGCAATCTCGATCACCGTGGGAGGGACAAAGGTGCCCGCATCCGTGGCCGGGGTCTTGCCCAATTGCGTAATCTTATGGCCGCGCATCCGCATCGTCTCGATGTGGCGGGTGATCCCTTCGGCCGCCCCGGAGGTAATCACCGGACCGATATCGACGGACAGGCGCCGGGGGTCGCCCACTTCCAACTCGCACAGGGCGCCGTGCAGCACGGCCAGCGTCTTTTCGGCGATCTCCTCCTGCAGACACAGGATGCGCAGGGCCGAGCAGCGTTGACCGGCCGAATCAAAAGCGGAGGCGAGGACGTCCGTCACAACCTGCTCGGGCAGTGCGGAGGTATCCACGATCATCGCGTTCTGCCCCCCGGTCTCGGCGATGAACGGCACCGGGCGTCCGTCCGTGGTAAGGCGATCTGCGAGGGTCCGCTGGATCAGACGGGCGACGGCGGTCGAGCCGGTGAACATCACGCCTTGAACCCGCGCATCGCCGACGAGCGCGGCGCCGACGTCGCCCGCACCGGGGAGGAGATGCAGCACATCCACGGGGATCCCGGCTTCGCTCAAGAGCCGCACGGCCTCAGCCGCGACGAGCGGGGTCTCCTCCGCCGGCTTGGCGAGCACGGTGTTGCCAGCCGCGAGGGCGGCCGCCACCTGCCCGGTGAAGATCGCGAGGGGGAAATTCCAGGGCGAGATGCAGGCGACCGGGCCAAGGGACCGTCCGTGGTCGGGGCTGCAGACCCGTTCGGCCTCGCCGGCATAGTAGCGCAGGAAGTCCACTGCTTCCCGCACCTCGGCGACGGCATTCGACAGGGACTTGCCCGCCTCCCGCACGATCAGGCTAAGCAGAACCGGCATCCGCATCTCGAAAGCGTCCGCGGCGGCGCGGAGCAGCTCGGCCCGGAGGGCTGGTGGCGTCGCGACCCAATTCGGCACAGCCGCCGATGCGGTCGCCAGGGCCTGGGCGATGTCGGCGGGCTCCGCGGTGCGCGCATGGCCCACCACGTCGCCGCAATCGGCAGGGTTGAGGACCGGTTCGCAGGCCTCCGCAGCGGAGCGTCCGGATGGAACGGCAGTCCAGGCCCTGGTGGCTCCCTTAGCTAGGTCGGTGGCGAGCTGGGCGAGCACGGCCTCGTCGTTCAGATCTAGGCCGGCCGAGTTTGGCCGCCCAGCGCCGAACAGGTCGCGCGGGGCCGCGATCCGCTCGTGTGCCGCCCCCGGCTCGCGCATCGCCCGCACTGTGGAGACTGGATCGGCGATGAGGTCGTCGATTGATACGGACGCGTCGGCGATGCGGTTGATGAAGGAGGAGTTCGCGCCGTTCTCCAAGAGTCGCCGGACGAGATAGGCGAGCAGGGTCTTGTGGGTGCCCACAGGGGCGTAGATCCGGCACGGGCGGCCGATGACGCCGGCGCTGACCACGGCCTCGTAGAGCGCTTCGCCCATCCCGTGCAGGCACTGGAACTCGTAGTCGCCGGGCCGGAAATCCGGGCCGGCCATCTCCACGATGCTGGCCAGGGTCTGCGCGTTGTGCGTGGCGAATTGCGGAAACACCGCGTCCGGCGCGGCCAGCAGCTTCCGAGCGCAGGCGAGGTAGGACACGTCAGTGTGGGCCTTGCGGGTGAAGACCGGGAAGTCGGAAAGCCCCTCGACCTGCGCCCGTTTGATCTCGCTGTCCCAGTAGGCGCCCTTCACCAGCCGTACCATCAGGCGGCGGTCGCTCCGGCGGGCGAGATCGACAAGCCAGTCGATGACGAAGGGGCAACGCCGCCCGTAGGCCTGGATGACGAACCCAAGTCCGTTCCATGCCCCGAGCTCCGGATCGGTGGCGAGGGCCTCGAGGATGTCGAGGGACAGGTCGAGCCGATCGGCTTCCTCGGCGTCGATGTTCAAGCCGATGTCGTACCCCCTGGCTAGCAGGGCCAGCGCCTTCACCTGGGGGATCAGCTCATCGAGCACGCGGGCGCGCTTCATCCGGGTGTAGCGCGGGTGCAGCGCCGAGAGCTTGATCGAGATGCCCGGCCCCCCGGTGATGCCCCGACCGGCGGACGCCTGCCCGATGGCATGGATCGCCGCCTCGTAAGAGGCTTGGTAGCGGCCGGCATCCTCGGCCGTGACCGCGGCCTCGCCGAGCATATCGTAGGAATAGGTGAAGCCCTTCGCCTCACGGCGGCGTGCCCGGCGCAGCGCCTCGGCGATGGTCTCACCCATCACGAACTGCTCGCCCATCAGCCGCATGGCAAGGTCCACGCCTCGCCGGATCAACGGCTCCCCACCCCGCCCGATCAGGCGCGTCAGGGCCGAGGACAATCCGCCCTCGTTCGTCGTCGCGGTGAGCTTGCCGGTCACCAGAAGGCCCCAGGTGGCCGCGTTGACGAACGGCGAGGGACTGTGGCCGAGATGGGCCCGCCAATCACCGGAGGCGATCTTATCGCGGATCAGCGCGTCGCGGGTTGCGGCGTCCGGGATGCGCAGCAAGGCCTCGGCAAGGCACATCAAGGCCACGCCCTCCTGGCTCGACAGGTCGTACTCGTGAATCAGGCCTTCGACGCCGCCCCGCGGTGTGGTCCGCCGCAGGCCCGCGACGAGGCTGCGTGCCGTCGCGGCGACACGGGCCGCCGCCTCTGAAGGAAGCTGCGCGAGATCGAGGAGCGGCGCCAGGCACTCCGCCTCAGGGCGCCGGTGAGCCGCAACGATCGCCATGCGCAGCGGCGACAGTGCAGGCAGGTCTTCCTGGAAGTCCGCAAACGACGCGTGAACGTGTGCAACGCGCCTGGCTGAAGACACGATCGACATGGCAGAACCCGTCTCCCTCCGCCGGCTCTTGGCCCGCCTCTTGGGATGTTGTAGGGGCGCTAGGGCGGTGATAACATCCAACAATCGCGCCGAAAGTCGGCGGATTTCCCAATGGAATAGCCATCTGGTAGTGAAAAGCACGGATTCGACTGATGCTGCTATCCTGCGCATCCTGCAGCAGGACGGGCGCATATCAACCGTCGACCTCGCCGAGCGGCTGAGGCTCTCGCCCACCGCCACGGCCGAACGCCTGAAGCGGCTGACCCGCGAGGGATACATCACTGGCTACGGTGCTCGCCTCGATCCGGTGATGCTCGATCTGGGATTGCTGGTGTTCATCGAAGTGTTGCTCGACAAGACCACCGGCACGGTGTTCGACCGCTTCTCAGCGGAGGTCCGCCGCGTGCCCGAGATCTTGGAATGCCACATGGTGGCCGGAGGCTTCGACTACCTGCTCAAGGCCCGGGTGAAGGACATGGCCGCCTACCGCCGCTTTCTGGGGCAGGTCATGGTCGATCTGCCCGGCGTGAAGGAGACACGCACCTACGCTGTGATGGAGGAGGTGAAGACGGACAGCCCGCTGCCCGTGTGAACCTTACCCTTCGACGACGAGCGAGGCAGCGACGAGATCTTCCAGGGACGCGCCGACGGACTTGAACACGGTGATCTCTTCGGCGTCCCTGCGGCCAGCCTCCGCCCCGCTGCATAGGTCGTGCAGGTCGCCCGCGAGCCGGTCCTCTGACCACGTGCCGTCCGCGATCGGCTGCGTCAGGTCGCCGGCCTCGCGCAGGGCCCCGGCATAGGTGTCGACATAGACACGGGCGACGCGAATCAGCGCGTCGTCGCTCTCGCGCATCGCGGGCGTAAAGGCGCCCACGAGGTCGACATGGGTACCGGGGTGGACGTGACGGCCAAGCACCAGCGGCTGCGTCGAGGTCGTGGCGCAGCTGACGATGTCGGCGGCCGAGACCGCCGCCGGAAGATCGGCCGCCGGCTCGGCGGGAAGCCCCTCCTCCCGCAGCCGCGCCGCCAGGGCCTCGGCCTTCGCTGCCGAACGACCCCAGACCAGCACGCGCCGGATCGGCCGGATGGCGACGTGCGCGTGGGCGAGCGCTGGCGAGAGGTGACCGGTCCCGACAAGGGCGAGCACCGCGCTGTCCGGACGAGAGAGGTACGTCGAGGCGAGCGCCGAGGCGGCGGCGGTGCGGCGGTTCGTCAGCGCCTCGCCGTCGATCATCGCGCGGGGCGCTCCCGTCTTTCCATCGAACAGGACGTACACCGCGTGGACGGCGCCGAGGCCGCGCTCGGCATTGCGGGGGAACACGTTCACCAGCTTGACGCCGACCAGGTCACCCCGGCGCCAGGCCGGCATGGCCAGGAGGCGACCGGGCGCCTCCGCTGCGCCGACCTCGTGGGCCGTCCGGACGGGGGCCTCGATATCGGCGGCGGCGAAGGCGCCGCGCAGAGCTTCGATCAAGCGCGGATGGTCAAGGGCGGCATGAACCGCATCGTGATCGAAGAACGGAATCAAGGGATCACCTTTGAGCGCAGTCCGAGCGCGGCGGCGCCGGGCGCGGCCGTCACGGCACGATCGGGGGATGATAGGTGAAGGTCGTCATCAGGACCGCCGCCAGCACCAGCATGATCGGCAGGTGGATCATGAACTGCACCGCCGTGTAGCCGATGAGATCGCGGGATTTCAGCCCGAGCACGCCGAGCAGCGGGAGCATCCAGAACGGATTGATGAAGTTCGGCAGCGTCTCGGCGATGTTGTAGACCATCACCGTCCAGCCGAGATGGGCGCCGACCTCATTGGCCGCCTTCATCACGTAGGGAGCCTCAATCACCCACTTGCCGCCGGCCGAGGGGATGAAGAAGCCGAGCACCGCCGAGTAGATCCCGACGAGGACCGAGAAGGCCCCTGATCCGTGGGCGAGGCTGACGAACCCGTGGGCGATGGCGTCCGACAGGGTCGAGCCGTCCGCCGCCTTCACCTTGGTCAGCATGTAGGCGATGCCGCCGTAGAAGGGGAACTGGAGCAGCACGCCGGAGACGCTCGGCATCGCCTTGGCGAAGGACGCGATGAAGCCCCGCGGCCGCCAGTGCAGCAGGGCGCCGAGCAGCAGGAACACGAAATTGTAGCTGTTGAGGCCCGACATCGTGATCAGCGGGTTGCCCGCCTTGAAGGCATCGTAGAGCCACCCGGATGCGAGGACGAGGACGAGGATCGTCAGAAGCGGGCTGTGCTCCAGCCATTCGCCCGGACGACTCGCGCGGATCACCTTGGGCTGGGCGTCGACGAGGTCGATCCCAAGATCTGCGGCCGTTCGGGCATTCGCATCAGAGGGGGTGGTCAGGTAGCAGATCGCGGCCGAGAGCAGCGTGCCGAAGGCGACGACGACGAGGTTCTGCCACGTCAGGATGGTCTGCTCGAAGCCGATCACGCCCGTGATCGGCAGGAGCGAGGCCGGAATGCTGGCGGCATTGGCTTGCAGCTGTGCCGGCCCCGAGCTGATGCCGAGGGTGAAGCCGAAGCCGAGGCCGAGATAGCCCGCCGCGCCGGCGGCCCGGTAATCGAGGCGCAGATCCTGCCGGCGGGCGATTTCGCGCACCAGCAGGCCGGAGAAAATCAGGCTGACGCCCCAATTGAGCAGAGACAGCAAGATGCTGGTGATGCCAACGAACACCACGGCCCCGCGCCCGGTGCGCGGCAGGGCGGCGGCCCTGCGCATCAACCCGGCCACGGGGGGCGAGACGGCAACGACGTAGCCGCCGACCGCCACCAGCGCCATCTGCATGGTGAAGGGGATCAGGCTCCAGAAGCCGTCGCCGAACGCCTTGCTGATCGCAAGCGGTTCGCTCCCGTGGGCGAATACTCCCAGGGCGACGATGCAAGCTGCAATGAGAACGAAGACGTAGCTGTCGGGGAACCAACGCTCGGCGAAGGCCACGATCGCCTGCGAGACGCGCACGAGACGACCCTCCCGGGCTAGATCCGGGCTGGGCGGGGCGATGGGCGTCAAGGTAGCCGTATCGCTCATCGGTCGTGTCTTCCTTTCAGGCGTCGAGGACGAGGTCACTGACCGGCACAGCGCGGCAGGTCAGGCAATGGTCGGGCTCGCCGTCGTAGGGGCCGAGGTGGGCGACCGACCCGGACGCGACGGGCACGCTGCAGCTTTCGCACTGGCCCGCCCGACAGCCGCTCGGCAGCCCGAGCCCCGCCGCGTCGGCCGCGTCGAGCAGGGTTCCGGCGGAGGGCGTCCAGGTGAAGCCCGTTCCGCTGCGGGCAAGGCGCACGGTTCGCGGTGCAAGGTCAGAAGGCACGGCCATGGCCGACGCAAAGCTCTCGCTGAACACGTCGAAGCGCGGGACGCCGAGTCTTGTCAGGGCCGCCCTCCCGTCGCGGAGGAAGGCATCCGGCCCGCACAGGTACACGAGGGGGCGGCACGCCGGATCCGGCAGGGCCAGCTCGGACATGGCCGGCCGACCGGCCCGCTCGTAATCGACCCCGAGCCGATCCTCCGGGCGCGGGCGCGTGAACACGCGGGTGATCCGCAGGCGTGGGAGGGCCGCCGCGGCCTCGCGGAGGCGGACCCCGAAGGCCTCCTCCGCTCCGTTGCGGGAGATCGCGACCAGATGCACCTCGGGCGCGGAGTCCGGGCGCGCGGCAAGCGCGGCGAGGTAGCCTACGAACGGGGTGATGCCGATCCCGGCCGCGAGCAGGACGATGGGGCGATCCCCCCCAAGCGGCGGAGTGAACGTGCCTGCCGGCATTTCGAGCTCGACCGGATCGCCGGACTTCAGCCCGTGGACGAGGCTCGACATTCGTCCGGCCGGCCAGCCTTCCTGCGCGGCGTGGTGCTTGACGCCGATCTCGTAGGTCTCCGGCGTCAGGGCGTCACCCGTCAGGGAATAGGCGCGGCTAAGGCCCGGGACTGTGGCGTGGAGGATGGCGTATTGGCCGGGAAGGTAGGCGGGAACTGGACCATCATCCGCAGGCGCGAGAGTGAACGCGGCGATGTCCGCCCCCTCGCGCCGCAGCGACGCGACGCGGAACGAGCGCCGGCCTTGCCAACGTCCGCGATTGGCCCCGACGGCGCGGACAAGCTCGCAAGCCACCGCCCGCAGGGGCACGGAACCACTTACCGGATCTCGGGCCGCGTCGGACAGGGCGGCATTGACGTTCGCGCTCGTCGACCCGGCAACCGGCGAGCCCTCACGCCCCAGGGGCGGGCAATCCTCCCACCAGCCAAACTCCGTGATCACCGTCCCGCTCGGCAGCGTCGCGTCGATGCGCGCCCGCAGGTGGGCCTCGCCGTGAGCGGTCCGCACGATGACGGCATCGCCCTCGGCGATCCCGCGGAGGCGGGCGTCGTCGGGCGCCACCTCGACGGTCGGCGCTGCCGCGCGCTTCCGCAGAGAGGCGATGTGGCGGTAGGCACTGTGCACATACCAACCGGTCTTGGCGGTCGACATCACCAGCGGCAGGCCGGGCTCGTCGAGTCCTGCGGGCTCGACATGGTGGGCGAGAGGGGGCTGCCCATGCGCGAGCAGATCCTCGGAGTAGAGCGTGATCCGCCCCGTCGCCGTGGGAAAACCGACGACCGACCCGTCCTGGCGGAGGGCTTCGTATTTGCGCCGGGCCGTCGGCTGAGGCAAGCGGATGCCCCCGGGGCATGCCCGTAGGTCGTCTACCGTCAGCCCGACGGGCGCGAGCTGGTAATTCCAGCCGGCTTCGATCGAGCCGCCGAAGAACTGTTCGCCATGCCCGAGGCGACAGGCGAGATCGAAGGCGATGGCGTAGTCGGAGCGGGTGCCGCCCAGGGGCGGCACCATGGCTTGGCGCAGCTGCACCAGTTCCACCGCTTCCTGCGTGATCTCGAACCCGACCTTCAGCGCCTCGCGCTCCCAGGGCAGACTCGCCGGCAGCACGATGTCGGCATTCGCGGCGGTCGGATTCAGGAACATGTCGACGTGGACGTGGAAGTCCAGCGCTTCCAGAGCGGCTTGGTTGCGGCCCGTATCCCCCTGCGAGACCACGAAGTTCGTGCCGAAGCTCATCAAGCCGCGCACGCGGTAGGGCTCGCTCTCGAGCACGGCGCGGGTGAAATCGCGAGCGGTGATCCATCCCCGGCTCGGCGGCCCGAGGGGCAATTCGGCCAAGCCGAGGGCCTTTGCCCGCTGCGCCGGGGCCAGCAGATCGTAGGCATTCACCGATCGGGTCGGAGGGGCGGTCGTCCAGAGGTTGCCGCCGTCGCGGTCAACGGCTCCCGTAAGGGCGTAGAGCGTCGCGATCGCACGCTCGGTGGTGGTGGCGTTGGTGTGTTGCCCCACCCCCGTCCAGGAATGATAGGCGAGCCGTGGCGCGCCCGCGAAGAGCGCGTTGAAGCGCGCGATCGCCGCAGGATCGAGTTGGGTGACCGTGGCGACATGGGCCGGATCGTAAATGTCGGCCTCTTCGGTCAGCAGGCGCAGGACACTGGCACACGTGCGCCTGTTGCCCGCGGCGTCCATCAGGCGGACCTGTGTGTCGAGTTGCGCGGCAGCACCGGCAGTCGGGTCGCGTGGGTCGCGCGGCTGCGGCCGCCCCGCTTCGTCGAGCACGACAAAGCCGCTGGCGCCGGGCCACAACTCGGCGGCCTTCAGAAGACGTTCATTGGCACGATCGACGAGGAACGCCGCGTCCGTCCAGTCGTGGACGAAGGCCCTGTCGTAGCTTCCCTCCCGCAGGAGGTGGCGGATCGCCCCCATCGCCAGGGCTCCGTCCGCCCCCGGGCGGATCGGTAGCCAGAGGTCGGCCGTCTCGCCGGAGCCGCCGCGCTTGGGATCGACCACCACGACGGTCGCTCCGCGCCTGCGGGCGTCCGCGATGCGTGTCGCTTGGGCGAGCCACGTGCGGGTCGGGTTGTGGCCCCACAGCACGATGGTATCGGCCGTCTCGTAATCGGGGGTGCCGATCCCGCGGCCGAAGGTCAGGGCGTGGGCGAAATCCTTGTGCCAGCCGCAGATCTCGACGGCGTAGATCAGATTGGGGCTGCCGAAGACCCGGACGAACCGCTCCACCCATTCGAAGCTGTCGACCATCGGCGTGCCGCTCGGCGTGGTGACCGCGAAGGCGACTGTCTCAGCGCCGTGCCGTGCACGCAGATCCCCGAGACGGGCGGCAATGTCTGTCATTGCCTCGTCCCAGCCGATCTCGACCCAGCCCGGATCCGCACTGCCGCGCTCCCGGGTGCGACGAAGGGGCGTCGTCAAGCGGCGGGGGCTACCAAGAAGTTCCGGTGCAGCCCGTCCCTTGGCGCAGAGCGCTGCGCCGGTCGGATGCGCGGGATTCGGTGCGACGGAAACGAGCCGTCCGCCCTCGATCCTGTTGAGCGATCCGCAACGCGATCGGCACAGGGTGCAATAGCCTTCCTTGATGTCAGCAGACATGGAAGCAGCCTCAGTAGCGCGTCACGCATTACCATTGGGTTGGTGGTAGTTCAAGCGAGGGCCAAAACACGCTATTGGTCCTGCCGGGAGAAGGCGTGCCGTGCTGGATCGCAAAGATCGAACCAATCCGCTCGCGACGGAAGAGAACCTGCGGGAGCGAGTCGAGCGGCAGTTACGCCTCGACATACTCGCCGGTACGATCGAGCCGGGCACGGTATTCTCAGTCCCCTCGCTCTCCCGTTCTCTCGGGATCTCGACGACGCCTGTTAGGGAGGCGCTTCTCCAGCTTGCCGCCGATGATTTGCTGCAGCCGATCCGCAATCGCGGTTTCCGAGTTGTCGATCCGACGCTCGACGAGTTGCGCAACCTGTTCGAGGTTCGCGTGCAGCTCGAAGCTCAGGCCTTCGCGAAAGTCGTGCGGGCCGGAGCTGTTGACGTGAACGATTTGATGAAATGGGCTGACGAGATTGCGAGGGCTGTGCGGGATCGTGATGTGCCGGCCTATCTCGTGGCGGACCGGTCTTTTCACGAAGCGCTCTTGTCCCGTGCGGGCAACCCGATCCTTACCGGCATCGTCATGAAGCTGCGCGACAAGATGCGGCTTTACGGCATACGCTCGAAGGCTGGGCGGACGAGACAAGACGCGTCTGTGGCAGAGCACTACCGCATCGTCGACCTCGTTACAGGGCGGGTCAAGGACGATGCGATGACCCTAATGACGGACCACATCATGGCCTGGGAGCCGGTCTTTACGGAAGCAGTACTGATGCGGAGAATCAACTGAATTCGGCCTATTGCTGATCGTTTTCTATTGTAGAGACCATTCTTTCCGGAATGTATTGGCCCAATCCTCTTCTCACTACTCAATTTGTAGGCGTTTCAGTGTCGAAGGGCGTCCGCTTGGGGGGATGTGAGCAGGCCCCTCGAATGACTGAGATGGCCGCGACTGAGACCCACAAGCTGTGCTGTCACAGCGTCCGCTTCGGAGAGTCCGCGAGATGGCGCTGAGCGGCCGAGATGGGCGCAAAGCTGAATGTCGGCTTTAAGGCGAGGCCTCACCTCCAAACAGGGCGCTCAGCGGTCAACATGCGGGCGGGTTGGGCGCGGGTTAGGTCCTGGTGAGCGATCGCGCCTACGACAGTGACGCTCTGCGGGTCCAGATGGCCGAGCATGGGGCATGGACCAACGTGAAGCCGATAGCCAACCGCAAGCAAGTACTGGCGATCCGCCCGTTCCAGCATAGATACCGCAATCTGGTTTAGCGTTTTTCAGCAGGACTAATGACTTCCGCGCCGTCACCACGTGCTACGCAAAGTATTCATACGACCTGCGCACCAGCAACACACCCGCAGCCGTCGGGGCCTAACTGCGAATCTTATGCGCCCACGACTTAATTCATCAAAATCGACGAGCGATTTGTCTATGCCATGATGGCGGCAGTCAAATTGTCATTATCCCGCCCGAAGCCAACGACCGCCGGACAAAAGCCTTATTAGCGCACCTCTACGAAGTCCATAACCTGGCCGGAATATTATAAAATCTGAATAAACTGATAAACTTGCGCTTGAATCACGATCGATTCCGACAATTTATCTGAATTAATCTGCCTAATATAAAATTTATTTTTATTAATAGATCATGCGTTAGGACTCGACAGCCGCTAAAGATTTTAAGGTTAATATCCACGCTTTCGTTTTTTATATGAGTAACTCGGTTTTCGAGCTGTCGAGGGCTTGTAGACGAGCGAGTGCTTGTTAGATGATGCCATAGAGGTGGTGCACTGCCCCTCGACGTCGATATCTAGTCCCGGCAGCCATCCTTTCCCGAGGACGGCCGCCGGCGCGGTTCCCGCCGCGCCAGCGACCTGACCATCAGCGTCACCCTGCTGTAACAGGAGACAGCCACATGGCTGAGACCATCTACGGCGCAGCTGCGTCTGTGTGCAACCTTGGCCGGCCCACACGTGCCGGCCGTGCGCGCCCCCATCCCGACTTCGTCGATCACCCCTTGATCACCCCAGACGTGCAGGTGCGTTTGCTCGCCGCCGTGGACGAGACCGGCGATGCCGCGCTCAGCGACCTCGCCTTCGCCATCCCGGATCACCCGCAGCCGATCTCGGCAGTGCTCGCGCTCGTCGACGCTGGCATTCTGGGCATCGACTTGGCAAGCGTCTTCGACGCCTCTTGCCGCGTCTGGCGCCTCTCCTCCCCCCAACTCTGAACCTCGCGCCGGTGCACGGTTTCTGACCGCCATCGGCCCGTCAGTGGTCCGCTGCGGTGGACCGCTGGGTCATGCGCGCGCTGTCGCCGGTCCGAGCCAGACATTCACGCCGCCCAGCCCCGTGGGCGGCAGCCGTCCCCCAAAAGCCCGCGATCGTCGCCAGACGCCTAGTCGTCGGCAGGCCGATCTCGGTGGAGGTTTCGCATGATGAACTTCGCGATGACTCACAGCGCCAAGAAAGACACCGCATCAAGTCGGGGCATTCCGGCTGCTCAACCTCAAGCCGCCGACGAGCTGATCCCGCTCGGATCGGCCTTCACATTTGCGCAGCGCCTGTCCAGGCGCTTCGACGGCGCCCGCCTGATCACGATGCTCGGTTCCGACCTCGTGGTCGGCGTTGCCCCGATCGATGAGGTCCACATTCTGTTCCAGGAAACGGCCTTGACGTCCTACGCCGCGTACATCGCCCTGTCCCGAGCGCAGGATGGCTATTGCATCGCGGTCCACGAGCCGGATGCCGAAGCGGAGCATGTGGTCGCGGGCGACGGCGATTGCGCGTCCGGCGAAGCCAAGGTCGGCGAGACCATCAAGGTACCCCGTCGCTGGCAAGAGCACCTGCGCCTGCCGCCGCTGCGGATCGAGCGGCTCTTCATCATCGGATCGACGCACAAAGCCCGCATCGGCAAGGATGCGATCCTCGCCTTGCAGGCCTTGCTCACCCGGCAGATCCAGAGGGCCGGGCACTGCAGCGTGGTCGGGGCATCTCCGCAGGAAGCGATGCTGGAGCAGACCGACCCCGGTCTCGGCGCCCGCTGGCTGGCAGATGCGCGCCAGCTCCTTGTCGGCGCAGGCTGCCTCGCTCTCGAACCTCGCGGGACCTGGCTACGGCCTGCGATCCAGATCGCTCCGCGTGAGCGAGCGGGTTCCGACCCGGATACCCCCATCGCGGTACCGCCGTTGACGGGACTGAAGCGAGGCTACCGGCTCGATGTCCCACTGCCAGTGTTCGGTCTGCCCGAAGTGCGGCGCTATACGCTCGCGTGGCGCGAGGTCCGGGCGACCGCGGTGAGCGTTCCGGGCTGTACGATCCTGGAAGCCGGGTCGACGCTCGCCGCCGAGGATGGCTCAAGTATTCAGCCGGGGGTCGCCAACAAGCGCAGGCAGCTCGTGGCGGCGGGGGCAGCCTACCTCGGGGAGGATGGTCTCCTGCATCTCAGGGTGCCGGTGGTGATCCCGTCGCTGACCAATGGCGGTCGGCTCGCCACCGCCACCAACGTACCCGGTCGCGTGTGGTCCGCCCGGTAGCGCGCAGGATCACGACCAAGGCCCCACGGGACGCGGGTTTTCCATCACCTCTTCAGTCAGCCCCTTTTCGGCACCGCACCCTCGCGTCGGTGGCCGTTGGATCGCGCCATGACCCGACTCATTTCGACGTCTCCACCGCGCGGACCGGACCATCGACCGTCGCAGCTCGCGGCGATCGGCGGCCTCGCAGCCGATGACTCGGATCCCTCGACTGCGACCGCAGCGGTGCCGGTCATGCGGCTTCAGCTCTTATCCGACCTGCATGTCGACCTCGCTGACACCGGCCGGCTGCAGCTTGTACCCGGCGCCGACCTCGTCGTAGTGGCCGGCGACACGTGCCAGGGGGCGGTCGCCGCCTTCGCCTACCTCCGCCAGCACATCCCGGCGCCGATCCCGATCGTCATGGTGATGGGCAATCACGAGTACTACGGCGCGGTCCTGCAAGACGAGCTTGCCCGCGCCCGCGCTGCCGCCCAGAGTTTCGATATCACCCTCTTGGAGAACGACGCCGTCGTGATCGGCGGCGTGCGTATTCTCGAGTGCACGCTCTGGACGAACTACCGCTTGTTCGGCGCAGGGCATCGCCCAGTCGCCATGGCGGCCGCGCGCAGGGTGATGAACGATCATCGCCGGATCGCCGGCGCACACCTGCCGGCATGGCAGCCCTTCCTGCCCGCCGATGCCGCCGACCTGCACGCGGGCTCGGTCCGGTTCATCGCCGATACCCTCGCCATGCCGCACGATGGCCCAAGCATCGTCGTGACGCACCACGCTCCGCATCCAGAAGGCATCGCACCGCGCTTCGGACGCGATCCGGTCAGCGCTGCCTTCGCCAGCGACCTCTCGGACCTCATCGCCGCGGGGGGCCCCGAGCTTTGGCTCAGCGGCCATACCCATCACCCCATCAATCTGATGATCGGGCGCACCCGCCTCGTCTCGAATCCACACGGGTACGGAGACGAGTGCAAGGCCTTCGACCCCGCCCTCGTCATCGAGATCCCGATCACCCGCAGCAAGGAGAACCGGCCATGAGCATGCATTCTGACATGGCGACGCACGCGTGTGTAGCGGCGACGATCCCGGCCTCGGGTGACGTCGACGAGATCGAGGCCACAACCCGGAGCTCGACAGCGGCCGAACGCGAAGTTGTCGCGATGACAATCGACATGCTCGTCCGCGATCTCCCGGACGAAACTGACGTCGAAGCCAAGGAGGCCGATGCTGAGGCGGACGAATCCGGCGCGGGTGACGGCGGCGTGGGCGGCCGACGCCCGGACAGGCGAGGTGTCCGCAGGTTCGAGGGCCTAGTCGACCCGACCAGCCTCTTGGCTCAGATGGCCGTCAACACCGTCTTGCCGCTGCGCGTCTTCCGGTCTTTGCGCGAAGCTAAGCCCGTGGTGGTGGTGGTTGCGGTGCCGAGCAGCAGCTGGGTCGGACCGGTCGAGGCGGTGATCGCCCGGGTCAGCGGCCATAAGGCCACCTGCATCGCCAAGGTGAACCGGCCGCGCGCCTCCCCCACGCCGGACCCCGACGTCGATGCCGCTGAGCGTATCGCCGGAGGCCGACCCGTCGTAGCGATCACGCCGGATCGCGAATGGGTCGCCCCGGTGCTACTTGCCGCGGCCGACGCTCACATCGACGTGCCGCCGCTCGATGCCGACCTCGTCAACCGAGCCATCGGCATGTGGTGTGGGCGGCGACCGCGCCGGGCGCTCGAGCCCAAGGATCTCGCCGGCCTCGACCTACCCGACGTCGCCGCCGCCCTACGGCCGGGCGCGGCTCCGGCCGATTGCGTCGCACGCATTCGCAGGGCGAGCGACGCGCGCGTTGGCCTGACTGACGGCGAGGCGGTGACGCCGCTCGACCGTCTGACTGGCTACGGCGAAGCCCACGTCTGGGCGATGCGGACTGCGGTTGACATCGCCCGGGTGCGCCGCGGCGAGATGAAGGCCCAGCTGCTGGAAGGGGCAGTACTTCACGGGCCGCCTGGGACGGGCAAGTCGACGCTTGCGCGCTCCCTCGCCCAGGAAGCGGGGGTCATCTTTGGAGAGACGAGTGTTGGCGAATGGTTCGCCAATGGCTCCGGCTTTCTGGACAGCGTGATCAAGCAGATCTCTACTTTCTGCGATCGACTCGAGATCGCGGCCAGGCAACAGGGATGTGCGGTCGGTTTCATCGACGAACTTGATGCACTACCAAATAGATCACGCCTGGATGATCGCGGATCGTCATGGTGGTTACCCGCGATCACCTTCTGTCTGCTCAGATTCGAGCAACTGCGCCGGGCGGGCGTGGTGCTGGTCGCGGCCACAAATGACATCACGCGCATCGATCCCGCCCTACTCAGACCGGGACGATTCGATCGGTCGTTCCTGATCGGTCCACCGGATGAGGCCGGCCGCCTCGGTATCCTACGCGTTCATCTCGAAACCGACCTGTTGGATGCCGATCTCTCGCCCGTCGCGCGCCTGAGCCATGGGATGACCGGCGCGATCCTGGCCGGCGCAGTGCGGGCCGCCCGGCGCCGGGCGCAGGTGGCCGGGCGCGCTATGAACCGGGACGACTTGATGGCCGAGATCGCCCCGGCCGATCCTCGCTCGGCGGAACAGCTTCGCGCCGTGGCGCTTCATGAGGCCGGTCACGCCGTCGTCGCGATCAGGCTGGGCTTTTCGGTGATCCAGGTCTCGATCGAGGCCGGGGGGCGGCACGGCGGCTCGACCGTCGTCAGCATTGCGGATCGCTCGCCAGATCGCGCCGCGATCGAGCGACAAGTGGTCGGCCTACTCGCCGGGCGTGCCGCTGATGGAATCATCGGCGACGGTGTCGATGCAGGGGCCGCCTTCGACCTTCGCGATGCGACCCGGCAGCTCTCGGCCCTGCATGGAAGTTTCGGCCTCGGTGAGACCCTGCGCGCTGTGGTCGGCCAGCAGGACGCGGCCCTGCTGTTGCGCGAGGATCCCGCGATGGCGGCGCGGGTTGAGGCCGACTTGCACCGGCTTCAACTCGCGGCAGAAGACCTCGTCCGAGCTGATCGTGTGGCGGTGCTGGCCCTCGTCGAGGTTCTGCTCGCCCGCCGGGTGATGACCGGCGCCGAGATCGCAGAGATCGCCGCCGCGCACAAGCCGCGCATCCGGGTCCGCGCCGGCCATCGCATCGTAGTGAAGTCTCAGCATCACGACGGCATCGGATCCTGACCTGCCGCACCGAATCCGTCACCACTGCGCCGTGAATTACCCGGCCGACCGTGCCGCGTCATCGACCCGATGAGGAACCCTGCAATGCCGAGAACTGACCTCGAACTTTACCTGACGCTGGAGGATGCCGTGTGCATCGAGAACGCGCTGGTCGACTTCGAACGCCTCACCGCCGGCGAGGCCCCCGACCGACATGCGCTCGCTGCCGCGCCACTGCTCACCCAGTGGCGGCGCACGATGGTCCCAGCGATCGAGCCGGCGCTGATCGGGCGGGTGAGCGATCACCCGAAGCTTGCCGGTGAACGGTATGCGGTGACCTCGCGATTGCTGTTGCTCGATCAGACCGCCGGCTGGGCCCGGACGCTGACCCGGACTTACCGGCTCGGGCATCCGGCAGACTGAGCCTTTCCTCGCCAGCCCGACCGTTCTGCC
This sequence comes from Methylobacterium sp. J-072, assembly GCF_022829425.1. NCBI lineage: Bacteria > Pseudomonadati > Pseudomonadota > Alphaproteobacteria > Hyphomicrobiales > Methylobacteriaceae > Methylobacterium > Methylobacterium sp. J-072. The sequence continues at coordinate 51,478 of NZ_JAKSYK010000223.1, forward strand.
GCTCCCGTGCTGCACGGTCGCCGGCGAGCCATCACGATCATCCAATTCCGTCCGGCGCGCATCTCATAGCATCGCGATCCATGGCCAATGAAGGAGATGTTCATGTCTACAACCGTCGTGGTGTTCGATTTGGAAACGGCGCCCGATCTCGCCGCTGTCGCGCGGGTGCACGGCCTCGATCGCGGGGACGCGGACGCGGCTCGCGACAAGCTCGGCACCGGCTTCCCGAAGCTGATCTATCATTCCATCGTTTGCATCGGCGCGCTGATCGCCACTCGCGAGGATGGCGCCTACCGGGTGCGGGCACTGGGCGCTCCGCATGTCGGCGAACGATCAGAGGGCAGGCTCATCGCCGACTTCGCGGCCAAGCTCGATCAGCTGCGGCCGCAGCTCGTGTCCTTCAACGGCCACGGCTTTGACCTGCCGACGTTGCGCTACCGCGCGATGATCAACGGCGTCGCCGCACCGGGCCTGACCTGCCGCCCATATTACCGCCGCTACGATGAATCTGCTCTCGATCTTTGCGATCTTCTCGGCAATTTCGACGCCCGCGCTAAGGTAGGTCTCGACGTCCTGTGTCGCGCCCTCAACCTGCCGGGCAAGCCGGAGAGCATCGACGGTGGCCGCGTCGCCGACTTCGTCGCGGCCGGACGCCTGGCGGAGGTCGCCGCCTACTGTGTCTCGGACGTGTGCTCGACCTACCGCCTGTTCCTCGCCTACGAGAAGTTGCGCGGTGCCCTGGATCCAGACGGGCATACCCGCAGTAGCGCCGACCTCGAACGCTTCGTCGCAGCGTCCGCCGTCGAGCACATCGATACGGCGATCGCGCCCCGCAGCAGATCAGAGGGTGCGCCGACCTGCTGCCCAGCCTGACCGATGCGAATTCGCATTTGGCTCCCGCCAAACCCCACATCGCCCGCTATCCGTACCGCGCTCGCGTCGCGTGCCGGAGTGTGGGCAGACGCCGTCGAGGTTCGCATGCCCCAGACCTGGTTCACCAGCGACACGCATTTCGGGCACACAAACGTCATCGCGTACAGCGACCGGCCCTTCCTAGACATCCGAGAGCACGACGAGGCGTTGATCGCCGCCTGGAACGCTCGGGTCGCCAGCTCCGATGAGATCTGGCACCTCGGTGACTTCGCGCTCGGCCTGGACGCTACCGCCCTCGCGCGGGTCTTCCGGCGTCTTCACGGGCGCAAGCACCTGATCGTAGGGAACCACGACGCGAGGGCGGTGCTGCGTCTGCCGTGGTCCTCACCGCCGAGGCAGATGCGCGAGATCGTCGTTGAGGACCGCCGGGTGGTACTGTGCCACTACGCGATGCGCTCGTGGCGACGAATCCACAGGGGGGCCGTGCACCTCTACGGCCACACCCATGCGACCATCACCGGAACGCGACATTCTGAAGATGCGGGCGTCGATGCCTGGGACTACGCACCCACCCGGTTGCCCGACCTGCTCGACCGCATGGCGTGCAACAGCAAGCTGGAGGACGAGCTCGAGGGCGCAGCGGTAGGGTTCAAGACAGGAAGTTAGGCCGAATCAGCAGCAGACGAGCTGCCGATTCATTGGCGAAACGCAGCAGAGCCAACCTTCATGAAAGGCGCGACCAACCGCACCAGGAATATCTCTAGCAAATTAGACGTCGTCCTCAGGTCGTCCTTTCTATGAAGCAGCAATAAGCGTAAGCTCCTAAATCATTGATTTCACTGGCGACCCCGGTTGGGCTCGAACCAACGACCTGCCGCTTAGAAGGCGGCTGCTCTATCCAGCTGAGCTACGGAGTCTCGGGTGCCAGCGCGCCCAAAAGCCACGGGCTCGGCTGACGGTCAAGCGTCTGCGCCACGGACGACGGTCGCCGGGTAGCAGGCGCCGCCGTCCGTCTCCCGAGGCCGGCATGGCGGGGTTGCGGCGCGGGGTGGATCCGGACAGGCCGGGCGTGGTTCATGCGGGGGCGCCGCGCCCGCACAGGAGTCCGAGGTTGCCTGGCCCGAATCCCTCCGCATCGTCCCCCGAGCGTACCCGGCGCCGCCGGGCCGCCGGTCGGGGCAGCCTCGCACGGCCCGGGGCGGATCTGCGGCGCCTGCCCACGGGTCTCGACCTGCGCAACATCCGGCTGGTCGAGGGCGTGCGCGCGGCCTTCGCGTTCGGCGTCGTCATCCTGATCAATATCTGGGTGCAATGGCCGCCCCTGCTGACCATGGCGCTGGCCGCCAACCTCGCCTGCTTCTGCGACACGGGCGGGCCGATGCGGGTGCGCCTGCGGGTGCTCACCGCCTTCTCGCTGCTCGGCGGCCTGCTCTGGGCCGGGCTCGGACTGCTGCAGCCTCTGGGGCTGCCGGTGGTGGTGCCGGTCGCCTGCGCGGTGATCTTCGCCTGCTCCTACGTCCGGGTCTGGAGCGTGCAGGCGCAAGCGGCCGGGAACGTGCTGGTGGTCGTGCTGTGCATCGCCCTCGACCGGCCGCTCACCCTGGAGCAGGCCGGGATCGTGGCGCTGATGTTCGCAGCCGGCGGGCTCTGGGCGACGCTGCTCGCCCTGGTGATCTGGCGCCTGCACCCGTACCGCCCGGCGCACCGGGCGGTGGCCGAGGTCTGGCACGGCCTGGCGCGGCTCTGCGGCGACCTCGAGCGGCTCGTCGCCCTGACCGATCCCGACGCGGACGCGTTCGACGGGCATGCGCGGGGCCATCGGCGCGGCGTGCGCGCGAGCATCGAGACCGCCCGGACCATGATCCTCGACATGGCCCGCTCCCGCGAACGCGTCTCCGAGCGCACCGCCCAGGCCCTGTTGCGCCTGGAGAGCGCCGAGCAGATTTTTTCCGCCCTGATCGCCGTTTCGGAGCTGATCGAGAGCCGGCCCGATGCCCGCCGCCGGGCCCTGGCCAAAACGTTCCTGCGGCGCCTGCGACCGCTGCTCGTCACCATCGCCCGGGCGATCCGCGACGATGCCAGCCTCGATCTCGGCCGGCTGGAGCACGCCATCGCCCGGGCGGCGGAGGGCTTGTCGGAGGACGCGACCCTGGCGCGGCTGGCCGATGGAATCGTCGGGCGCGTGCGGATCGGCGCCAAGCTCTCGACGCCCGAGGGCTACCGGCCCGGCGGCACCCTCACGGATGGCCGCAGCCTCGACCGCTGGACCCGCTATGCCGAGCCGCTCCGGCAGAACTTCACCCTCGCCTCGCCGAACCTCCGGCACGCCCTGCGGGCCACCGCGGTCGCGGCGCCGGCGCTCGCCGCCACCCTGACCTATGCCGGGGCGTTCACCCACTGGCTGGTGATGACCGTGGTGCTGACCATGCAGCCGTTCTACGCCGCGACCTGGCAGCGGGCGCTGGAGCGGATCGGCGGCACGGTGCTGGGCGGCCTCGCGGGCGCGGTGCTGGCCTATTACGCCACGACCCCGCTGGTGGAGGCCGGGCTGATCCTCGTGCTCAGCGTGGTCGGCTTCGCGGCGCGCCAGATCTCCTACGGCTTCTTCATCACCTGCCTGACCCCGCTGGTGGTGCTGCTGGTCGAATTGCTGGAGCCGGGCCACAGCTCCTGGGAGATCGTCGGCATGCGCGCCGGTTTCACGGTGCTGGGCGGGTTGATCGCGGTGGCGAGCTGCCTAGTGCTCTGGCCGATCTGGGAGCCGGATCAGGTCCGCCAGGAATTGCGGCGGGCGCTCAAGGCCCATGCCGGCTTCGCCGAGGCCGTGCTGCTCAGCCCCCCCGGGGAGGCGCGCGAGGCTGCGGTGCTGGCTCGGGCCCGGGCGGCGGGCCTCGCCCTCAACGACCTGGAAGCGGCCCTGTCGCGCGCCCTACAGCAGCCCCGGGCCGGCGGCCACCCGGAGGTGGAGGCCGCCATGGTGGCGGACGCGACCCTGCGCCGGATCAGCGCCCGGCTCACGGTGTTGCGCCACGCCCCCGAGGCCGCCGCCCCGGAGGCGCAAGGCTGGCGGACCTGGATCGCCGCCACCCTGGCGGCGCTCGGGGAAGACCGTCCGTTGCCCGCTCGTCCCGATCTCGACCGGGGCCAGTCGCTTGCCCGATTGGTGAGCCAGGTCGACCTGCTGAGCGGGACGCTGCGCCCGGGAGAGCTCCGCGCGATCGCTGGCGCGGGACCGGAGGCGGAGGCCGTCGCGTGCGACGGCCGGGCCGTCCCGGCGACCTGACGAGAGGCCGGCCCGCGGACGATCCGCGGGCCGCGTCTGGTCTCAGTACCGCGGCAGGGCGTTGGCCGGGCCGCCGGCATGTGGGCCGGCATAGCGGTAGGCGGGAGCCGATGCGGACTCGGGCCGACCCTGCTGCAGGAATCCGGCATGGCCGATCCAGCCCGAATAGGCCGAAGCCGGGTAGGGCGAATGCCTCGAGTCTATTCCCTGTGCGAGGGCCGGCGAGGCAGCGGCAGCCAACAAGGCGGCGGCGGCGAGCATGCGCATGGTCATGATGATCTCCTAGTGTCTGCGTCCGACTTCGACGGGAAGTCATCCGGTCAACCGTGTCGGGTGAGGAAGATCGTCGATGCGGCGGTCTTGATCGCTCGGGCTCTGCTTGGCCGAATGTGACCTCTCAACGGGGATCGTCTGCCCGTGGTTCGACCGATGCTGTGCGCTGGCGCACGCAAGAGACCAGATACGTTCGGAATGCCGGGATTAGGCTGGGCAGGGTGCCACCGACCTTCCATGGCGAAGCAATCATTGACATCACGGTGCATCTCTGGATTTCGTTTAATTATTTACGCTGCATGTAAGTCGATAACGGCGCTATTTTCTGTTATGATTTCGACATTATTACAGATCATGGTGTGAAATTTAATATCGATTCAATTTATGTGATGAAAATTGATATGCGGACAATCCCAATCCTCATCGGCCTGCTGGTGGCGCTGACGGCGCCACATGAGGCGGCTGCGCAAGCCTGGACGTTCAAGGAGCCGAAAGCCTCCGGGTGGAGGGCCGACACGCTGAGCGCACTTAGCACCGAACTTCATGATGAAGCCGTCACGGCGTTCCTGGTCATTCAAGACGGCAGCATCGTCGCGGCTTGGGGCGACACGGCGCGCAAGGTCAACGTCGCATCGATCCGCAAAAGCCTGCTGAGCGCGCTATACGGAAGACTTATCACCGACGGAAAGTTGAGCCTGACGCGCACGCTCGCCGAACTCGGCATCGACGACGACGAACCGGCGCTGAATCCTGCAGAAAAACGCGCGACCCTCCGGGATCTCTTGATGTCGCGATCCGGCATTTATCATGCGGCCGCCTACGAAACCGGCGACATGCGCCGCAAACGTCCCGTGCGCGGCAGCCACGATCCGGGGACGTTCTGGTACTACAACAACTGGGACTTCAACGCGCTCGGCACGATCTATCGCGAGGCCGCGGGCGAGACCATCTTCGACGGCTTCGCCAAGCGCATCGCCATTCCCATCGGGATGGAGGATTTTTCCGCCTCGGACGGGCGCTATGTCGGTGCGCCGATGTCCCGGCACCCGGCCTACCGGTTCGATCTCACCGCCCGAGACTTGGCGCGCTTCGGCCAGCTCATCCTCGACGGCGGCCGATGGAACGACAGGCCCATCATCTCCGCGTCATGGATCGAGGATTCGACGAGTCTCCATTCGGACACCGATCATCATGCGCTGGGCTACGGCTATCTGTGGTGGATCCTCCCGGTGGACCGCTTCGGCCCGGGCGCGGCGCTGGCATCCGGTTATGGCGGCCAGAAGCTCGCGATCGTGCCGGCCAAACATCTCGTCGTGGTGCAGCTGATCGAGAAGCGGGACGGTCCTCACCGCGATCGGACCGGTGATTTCCTCGACCGGTTGAGCCGTCTGATGGCGGCAGCTCCATGAGGGACCGCACGCGGGAGCGCGCCCGCGACCTGACAGGCCGCCACCGCGCTCCGTCTCGGGCCCCCGAGCGATCGAGGATGCGTCGCGCGAGGAAGCGTGCCACAGACCGCCCCGAAAGGGATGGACCATGAACGGGATCGCGTCAGGAACTCCGCCATGCGGTTGATCGTCGGCCTCGGAAACCCGGGTTCGCGCTACGCGAACAACCGGCACAATATCGGCTTCCTGGCCGTCGACGCGATCGCCCGGCAGCACCGGGCGAGCCCGTTCCGGCACCGGTTCCAGGGCGAGGCCGCCGAGGTTGTGCTGGGCACCGAGCGGGCGATTCTGCTGAAGCCCTCGACCTTCATGAACGAGTCCGGGCGCTCGGTCGCGGAGGCGCAGCGCTTCTACAAGATCCCCTTGAGCGACGTGATCGTGCTGCACGACGAGCTCGATCTCGCCCCGGCCAAGCTCCGGGTGAAGCTCGGCGGCGGCAATGCCGGCCATAACGGCCTGCGCTCGATCACCGCCCAATGCGGCAACGAGTATCGCCGGGTGCGGCTCGGCATCGGCCATCCCGGCGACAAGGCGCTGGTGCATTCTTACGTGCTCAACGATTTCGGCAAGGCCGAGCTGCCCTGGGTCGAGGATCTCTGCCACGCGGTGGCCGACCACGCCGCGCTGCTGGCGGCGGGCGAGGATGCGAGCTTCCAGAACAAGGTCCACCTCGCCATGGCCGGCCGGGGCTGGGACGCAGTGAAGACGCTGGGTTCCAAAAATTGACACGAAAACACGAGGACACGATATAGACGGCGGAGGCTGCCATGAAGAACGTCACCGTGACGATGAGCGAGGCCCTGCTGCAGCGGGCGCGTGTCGCCGCCGCGCGCGACGGCAAGAGCCTGTCGCGGTTCGTCGCCGAAGCCGTCGAGCAGCGCGTCGGCCGGCCGCTGACGCAGCTCGAAGCGATCGAGCGGTTCCTGGCCGGCCCCCCAATGAACCTGACCGACGAGAACGGACGCGCCCCGACACGCGACCAGCTCTACGATGACTGACCAGGTCTTCGTAGATACCAACGTGCTGATTTATGGGCGCGACGCCAAGCAGAGCGACAAAAAGGCGACCGCCCAGGAATGGGTGCGAAGCCTCGGCGCACAGGGCGCCGCGCGCATCAACATGCAGGTCCTCAACGAGTTGACACGTTGGATCCTGAGGAACGAGCCGAGGCGTCCACTCGCCGACATCCAGCAGGAGATCGAGGCGCTTAAGGTCTGGGGCGACAAGCCCCTGGACGAGGAGGAACTCGAGGTCGCCTGGGCGGTGCGGGACAAGCTGGGCTATCAGTGGTTCGATTGCCTCCTGGTAGCCGCGGCCCAGCTCGCCGGATGCCGATACTTCCTGACCGAGGATATGGCACACGGCGCCGTGTTCGAGGGCCTGACCCTCATCAACCCTTTCCGCGCGTCGCCCGGCGACGTGCTTCAACGGAACTGAGTCCATGGGCTTCAAATGCGGCATCGTCGGCCTGCCGAACGTCGGCAAGTCGACCCTGTTCAACGCTCTGACGCAGACGGCGGCCGCGCAGGCGGCGAACTACCCGTTCTGCACCATCGAGCCGAATGTCGGCGAGGTGGCGGTGCCGGATCCGCGCCTGGACGACCTCGTCCGGATCGCGAGCTCGAAGGAAAAAATCCCGACGCGGCTGACCTTCGTGGACATTGCCGGGCTGGTGCGCGGCGCCTCCAAGGGCGAGGGCCTGGGCAACCAGTTCCTGGCCAACATCCGTGAGGTCGACGCGATCGCCCACGTGGTCCGCTGCTTCACCGATGGCGACGTCACCCATGTCGAGGGCAAGGTCGATCCGGCGGCCGATATCGAGACCATCGAGACCGAGCTGATGCTGGCCGATCTCGACAGCCTGGAGCGCCGGGCCGTCGCCCTGGAGAAGAAGGCCAAGGGCGCCGACAAGGAGGCCAAGGAAAGCCTCGACCTCGTCAACCGCGCCCTGCCGCTGCTGCGCGAGGGCAAGCCGGCGCGGCTGGTCGAGCGCAAGCCGGACGAGGAAAAACTGTTCCAGTCCCTCGGGCTGATGACCGCCAAGCCGGTGCTCTACGTCTGCAATGTCGACGAGACGGATGCCGACAAGGGCAACGCCTACTCGGATGCGGTGTTCGCCCGGGCCAAGGCCGAGGGTGCCATCGCCGTGGTGGTCTCGGCCAAGATCGAGAGCGAGATCGCCGTGATGCCGGAGGGCGACCAGGCCGAGTTCCTGGAGGCGGTGGGGCTGACCGAGCCCGGCCTCAACCGGGTGATCCGCGCCGGCTACGATCTGCTGGGCCTCGTGACCTACTTCACGGTCGGCCCCAAGGAGGCCCGGGCCTGGACGATCACCAAAGGCACCCGCGCCCCAGGGGCCGCCGGGGTGATCCACTCGGATTTCGAGAAGGGCTTCATCCGCGCCGAGACCATCGCGTTCCAGGACTACACCACGCTCGGCGGTGAATCCGGTGCCCGTGATGCCGGCAAGCTGCGGCTCGAGGGCAAGGACTACGTGGTGCAGGACGGCGACGTGCTGCATTTCCGCTTCGCCAACTGAGCCCCTCCCCCTGACGCACTGGACGAGGCTGCCATGCCGGACCCCGCGGTCGAGGATTTTTCCGTCGGCGACGTCATCGTCGGCGAGCCCCTGACGGTCGGCCGCGACGCCATCGTCGGCTTCGCGCGGGCCTTCGACTTCCAGCCGTTCCACCTCGACGAGGCGGCCGCGGAGGCGACCTTCGCGGGACGGCTGATCGCGTCGGGCTGGCACACGGCGGCGCTGGGGATGCGGCTGCTGCAGCGGGGGCCGTTCCAAGGCGGCTCATCGCTCGGCGCGCCCGGGATCGACGAGCTGCGCTGGCTGGCGCCGGTCCTGCCCGGGGATGCCCTGACGCTGACCTTCCGGGTCGTGGGGATGCGGGATTCGGCCTCGAAGCCGGGGCTCGGCTTCGTGACGGCCGAGGTCGCCCTCGGCAACCCGCGCGGCGAGACGGTGCTGACCCAGCGCTTCACATTCATGCTGGCCCGCCGCGGCACCGATCCCCTGCCCCCGCGCCCCGTCGAGATCAGCGAGCCGGAGCCGGTGGCGGAGCCGGAGGATGTCGAAATCCTGCCGTTCCTACGCGACGCCGAGATCGGCTGGGTCCGCGACCTCGGGGCCTACCCGTTCAGCGCCGCGGCGATCGTGGCCTTCGCCGAGGCCTACGACCCGCAGGCGTTCCATCTCGACCAGGCCGCGGCCAGGCGCAGCCATTTCGGCGGCCTGTGCGCCTCCGGCTGGCACACCGCCGCCGCCTACATGAACCGGCTGCTCACCACCCGCGCGCGCGACGCCGCCTACACGGCCACCCGCGGCCCCGTCCCGGAAGCCGGCCCCTCCCCGGGCTTCAAGAATTTGCGCTGGCTCAAACCCGTTTACGCTGGCGATACGGTCCGGTTCAGCACCCGCCTCACCGACAAGCGCGCCTCCGCCTCCCGCCCCGGCTGGGGCCTGGCGTTTGCCCGCAACACCGGTGTGAACCAGCGCGGCGAGCCGGTCTTTTCGTTCGACAGTGCGGTGTTCCATCGCTGGGAGCCGTGAGGCGCAGCCTCGCGGTTCTCGACGTCCGCCTCCGATTGCAACGCGATGGGCCGTGGTTCGAGGATCAGGTGGAGGTCGGCCGATGACGGATCTACTTGAGAAAGCGGTTGCGGCCGTGCGGCAGATGCCGGCCGACGATCAGGATGCCATCGCCCAAGCCATGCTCAGCATGGCCAAGATCGCGGACCCGCTTGCTATCGAGCACGAGCACGTGGCCGCTGTTATGGCCGGGCTGGAACAGTCCGAGCGCGGTGCGTTCGTGGAGGGCGAGGCCAGCACGATCATCGCTCGGGCCTTCGCCCGCGTTGCGTCTGCTCAGCCATCGATATCCGCGTTTATCACGCATCCGGCATCGAACCGGGATCGCGGGCGCTGTAGCGAACGGCATGAACGATGATGGCCGCGTCCGTGACTTCGTAGAAGATCAGGTAAGGATAAGGGATCGTGGTCAGGCGGCGAATGGTCGGATCGTCGGTTTGCTGTCCGAGCATCGGGTAATCTGCGAGCCGCTCCAATGCGTCCTTGATCCGTCGCCGGACATGCCGGGCACCTTCCGGCGATCGAGCCTCGATATATTCGGTCAGCGCGGCAAGGTCGGTCAAAGCAGGACGGGTGAAGCGAAGTTTCACAGGCCGTGCTTCGTCCAGATCGCCCTCACTTCCTCGTCCGTCGCGAACTCGCCCCGCGCTGCCGCCGACTTCGATGCGGCGATGGCATCCCGTTCTTCCCGCGTCAAGATGACGGGCTCGACCTCATCGCTGGCGAGATTCAACAGCATGCGCGCGAACGCATCTTGCGTCTCCGGGGGAAGCGCGCGGACGCGCGCGATGGCCTGATCGAGAAGCTCAGTCATGCGCTCATCATGCCCATGATTGCCACACACACCATGTCGCCTCCGAAGCCCCCCTCACGCCGCCTTCCGCCGCTCCGGATACAGCCCGTAAAGCCCCTCTTCGTTGGCCGCGCAGATGCCGCGCTCGGTGATGATTCCGGTCACCAGCCGAGCCGGCGTCACGTCGAAGGCCGGGTTCGCCACCGGGCTGCCCGGCGAGACCACCTCGATCGTGGCGAAGCCGCCATCTTCCAGGCGGCCGGTCATGTGGGTGACCTCGCGGCCGTCGCGCTCCTCGATCGGGATCTCTCTCACGCCGTCGTGGAGCGTCCAGTCGATCGTCGAGAACGGCAGGGCCGCGTAGAACGGCACGCGGTTGTCGTGGGCGGCCAGCGCCTTCAGGTAGGTGCCGATCTTGTTGCAGACGTCTCCGCTCGCCGTGGTCCGGTCCGAGCCGACGATGCACAGGTCGACACCGCCATGCTGCATCAGGTGGCCGCCGGCATTGTCGGCGATCACCGTGTGCGGCACGCCGTGGCCGTGGAGCTCGAAGGCGGTGAGCGCCGCGCCCTGGCTGCGCGGCCGGGTCTCGTCCACCAGCACGTGCACCGGCACGCCGCGCTCGTGGGCGGCGTAGATCGGCGCCAGCGCGGTGCCCCAATCCACCGTGGCAAGCCAGCCGGCGTTGCAATGGGTCAGCACCGTGACCGGGCGCCCGCCATTGGCCTTGTGCAGGTCGGCGATGATCTGGCCGCCATGGGCGCCGATCGAGCGGCAGCTCGCCACATCCTCCTCGGCGATGCGGCCGGCCTCCGCGAAGGCGCGCACGAAGCGCTCGGCCGGCTGGATCTGCCGCAGGTTGCCGGCGACCCGGTCCAGCGCCCAGCGCAGGTTGATCGCCGTCGGGCGGGTCGCGGCGAGCACCGCCACCGCCCGGTCGATCCCCTCCATCGAGGGATCGGCCCGCATCGCGAGCGCGAGCCCGTAGGCCGCGGTGACGCCGATCAGCGGCGCGCCGCGCACGATCATGGTGCGGATCGCCAGGGCGGCGTCGTCGAGGGTGGCAAGCCGCTTCAGCTCGAACGCGAAGGGCAGGCGTGTCTGGTCGATCACCTGGACGCTGACGCCGTCCGGGTCCGGGAAGATCGTGCGATAGGGTGTGCCGTCGATATTCATGGCGGTTTCTGTGCCATAGTGGGGCGGTTTTTGCACCACCCCGCACTGGGTCCCGCGCGATCCCGGTGGGCATCGGGTCAGGCTTCCTCAACCTTAGCAGGTCGTTAAGGCCGGCATGACTAGCCTCGGGCGAGAGTCCCCGTTCGCGTCCGGTCCCGCATGCGCTCGCTTCGCCGTCCCGCGTCGCCCTACGACACCTACGTCGACAGCGTTCGCCCCTTCCTGGGCAAGCGCCTGACGGAGCTCGGAGGGCTCGTCCTGTTCACCGGCGCGGTCGCGCTGACCGTGGCGCTTGCCACGTGGTCGATCGACGACCCGAGCCTGAACCACGCCACCGACCATCCGGCCCACAACGTGCTCGGCCAGCCGGGCGCCGTCGTGGCCGACCTCGCCATGCAGATCCTCGGGCTCGGCGCCCTCGCCTTCGTGCTGCCGCCCGTGCTCTGGGGCGTGCGGCTGATGCGGGAGCGCGACCTGCCCCAGGGGGGCATGCGCCTGGCGCTCTGGATCATTGGCTTCTGCGCCGCGAGCGCGGTGGCGAGTGCCCTGCCCCCCACCGCCCGCTGGCCGCTCCCCACCGGGCTCGGCGGCGTCGCCGGGGACGGCCTGCTGTCGATGGCCCGGGTGATCGTCGGGGCGGTGTCCTCGGCGGCGGCCCATCTCGTCGGCTTCGTCTACGCCGCGGTGGCGATCCTCAGCCTCACCGGCGCCTGCCGATTCGGGACCGTCGAGGAGGATTCCTTCCACGACGAGCCCTATCCCGCCCGGCAGCAGCCCGTGCGGGGCCGCGACGAGCGCGAGGATGCGGACGAGCCGAGCCTCGGCCTCGTCGGCATCGGCGCCCTCGCCCAGGGCCTGATGCGGATGCGCGTCGCCCTGGCGCGGCGGATCGAGACTTGGCGGACCGGCCGGGTCGAGCCGTTCGACAGCGCCTCGCCGGCGCTGGCGGCACGGCGCGCCTTCACGGATGCCGACCTGCCCTGGGCCGAGCACCTGCCCGAAAACCCCCACCATCCGAGCGCGGAGCGGCGCGAGCCGGTGTTCGAGTCCCTCGATGAGCCGGTCGCAGCGCCTGCCCGCCGGGTTGCCCTGCCCCCGGAGGACGACGAGCCGGACGCGTTCGAGACCTCTTCCCGCGAGGCCCCGCCCCGGCCGGCGCCGCCGCGCGCCCCGGAGCCGACCGCCTCACGAGTCGCGGCGCCGGCCGCCGCACCGGTTCCGGCCCGCCGGGCGCCCGCGCCGCAGATGCGGCCGGAGGATTACGCCCTGCCGGCCCTCGACCTGCTGGCCGCCCCGCGCGGCCCCTCGCCGGCGAGCCAGGTCTCGGCCGACGCCCTAGAGCAGAACGCGACCTTGCTCGAGGCGACGCTCGGCGATTTCGGCGTGCGCGGAGACATCCTGGCCGTGCGCCCGGGCCCGGTCGTGACCCTCTACGAGCTGGAGCCGGCGCCGGGCACCAAGTCCAGCCGCGTGATCGCGCTCGCCGACGACATCGCCCGCTCGATGTCGGCGGTCTCGGCCCGCGTGGCGGTGGTCCCCGGCCGCAACGCCATCGGCATCGAATTGCCGAACGCCAAGCGCGAGACGGTGTTCTTGCGCGAGCTCCTGGCCTCCACGGACTTTGCCGAGAGCAAGCACAAGCTGGCCTTGTGCTTAGGAAAAAACATCGGCGGCGAGCCGATCATCGCCGACCTCGCCCGGATGCCGCACCTGCTGGTCGCCGGCACCACCGGCTCGGGCAAGTCGGTGGCGATCAATACGATGATCCTGTCGCTGCTCTACCGGCTGAAGCCGGAAGAGTGCCGGCTGATCATGGTCGATCCCAAGATGCTGGAGCTGTCGGTCTATGACGGCATCCCGCACCTGCTCTCCCCGGTCGTGACCGACCCGAAGAAGGCGGTGATCGCCCTCAAATGGGCGGTGCGCGAGATGGAGGAGCGCTACAAGAAGATGTCCAAGATCGCGGTGCGCAACATCGACGGCTACAACGCCCGTGTGGCGGAGGCCGCCGCCCGCGGCGAGGTGCTGACCCGGACCGTGCAGACCGGCTTCGACCGGCAGACCGGCGAGGCGATCTACGAGGACGAGGCCATGGACCTCGCCCCCCTCCCCTACATCGTGATCGTGGTCGACGAGATGGCCGACCTGATGATGGTGGCCGGCAAAGACATCGAGGGCGCGATCCAGCGGCTCGCCCAGATGGCCCGCGCGGCCGGCATCCACCTGATCATGGCCACGCAGCGCCCGTCCGTGGACGTGATCACCGGCACGATCAAGGCGAACTTCCCGACCCGGATTTCTTTCCAAGTTACGAGCAAGATCGACTCGCGGACCATTCTCGGCGAGATGGGCGCGGAGCAGCTTCTGGGCCAGGGCGACATGCTGTTCATGGCCGGCGGCGGCCGCACGACGCGCGTGCACGGGCCGTTCTGCTCGGACAGCGAGGTCGAGAGCGTGGTCGCCCACCTGAAGCGCCAGGGCCGCCCGAGCTACCTCGACGCCGTCACCGCCGACGACGAGGAGGGCGCGCCCGAGAAGGGCGCCCAAGGGAACGGCAAGGGCGGTAAGGCCGGGGCGGCAGAGCTCGAACTCGACGGCGCCGTGTTCGACCAGGGTTCCTTCGGCGAGGCCGGCGGCGACCTCTACGACCAGGCCGTGCAGGTGGTTCTGCGCGACCAGAAGGCCTCGACCAGCTACATCCAGCGCCGCCTCCAGATCGGCTACAACCGCGCCGCCTCGCTGATGGAGCGGATGGAGACCGAAGGCATCGTCGGCCCGGCCAACCATGCCGGCAAGCGCGAGATTCTTCTGGAGGATGCCGCGGGCTGAGGGTCTCTTGGCTCGGCCCGCGGTGGTAGCCCAGATCCCGCCGGCCTACGGTCTTCACACAATTCCGGACGAGGCGCGGGCTCCCCCTCTCCCCGCTTGCGGGGAGAGGCCCGCACGGACCTCGTCGTCCGTGCGGGAAGCGCAGGCGAAGCCGGAGTGGCGGTGAGGGGGGCGGCTCAGAACGGAGCGCGCGTCCTGAGCCGCCCCCTCACCCTCGGCTGACGCCTCGCCGCGCCGACGACGAAGTCGTCGCGGCCCTCTCCCCGCAAGCGGGGCGAGGGAAGGCTCACCCACGGACCGAATCTCAAAACACCCAAAAAAGAATCGCCCCTCTCGCGGAACCACCCCGCAAAGCAAACGTTACGCGCGTGCGAGGCTCGGAAACGAGTTCGCCGATTGGGCGCCGGTCCTGGTGTCCGGCGTCTCTTGTAGTCACGTTGCTCAACGGAGGATGTGGTTATGAGGACTTACGACGTTGCGCCCCTGTTCCGGTCGTCCATCGGGTTCGACCGCTTGTTCGAGCTGCTGAACCAGGCCGAACGCGTCGAGCCCACGGCCGCCTGGCCGCCCTACAACATCGAGAAGGTCGCGGACGATCAGTACCGCATCACCATGGCGGTGGCGGGCTTCACCCCCGACGAGATCGAGCTGACCCAGCAGGATACGGTGCTCCTCGTGTCGGGCCAGAAGGCGGCCCCGGAGACCGAGCGGCAGTACCTGCACCGTGGCATCGCGGCCCGCACCTTCCGCCAGACCTTCAACCTGGCCGACCACGTGAAAGTCGTGGGCGCGAACCTGGAGAACGGGCTCCTGACCGTCGCGCTCAAGCGCGAGGTGCCGGAGGCCCTGAAGCCCCGTCGCATCGCCATCGGCGGCGTCACGGCCACCTCCGGCCAGGACAACGCCCCCACGCAGATCGCCGAGGGCAAGGTCGCCCAGCCCAAGATCGCGGAAGCCGGGGTCGCCGAGGCCAAGGCTGCCTGATCGCGGGCGGTCCGGGTCCGGGCCGCCCGATCCGCGGGCCGCCCGGGCTCCCCCGTCGGACGAACGATATCCCGTGTGGGCCCTCAGGCCCGCGGGCCACCGACGGCTATCCGAATGAGAAGCCCATGACATCAACCTGAAGGAGACAGCCATGAGCGTGAGAGATCTGATTCCGTGGAACCGCAGCACCGGCACCCCGGCGCCGACCGCCCTGTCGAACGAGCCGGCCAATCCCTTCCTGACGCTCCACCGCGAGGTGAACCGCCTGTTCGACGACGTGTTCACCGGGTTCGGCTCGGTCCCGAGCGTGGCCGGGCGCAGCTTCGGCTGGCCCAATGTCGAGCTGGTCGAGGCGGATGGCGGGCTGCGGCTCTCGGCCGAGCTGCCCGGCCTCGACGAGAAGGACGTCGAACTCCTGGTCGAGGACGGCGTGCTGACCCTGCGGGGCGAGAAGCGCGCCGAGACCACCGACCAGGCGCGCGGCTACTCGGAGCGCAGCTACGGCCGGTTCGAGCGGGTGATCGCCCTGCCGTTCCCGGTCGAGGAGGACAAGGTCGAGGCGTCGTTCCGGAACGGCGTGCTCACCGTGACCCTGCCGCGCTCGGAGAAGGTGCCGGAGCGGGGGCGCCGCATCGCCATCAAGAACGGCGGCGACGGCGCTCAGAAGGACGGTGCCCAGAAGACGGCCCATTGAGGCCGCCCGCCGATCCGGCGGGATCACGACGCATGACGCGGCGGCCGGCATGGGCCACCGAGCGCGGACCACCGAGCACGGACCTGCCGGCCGCCCCAACCTTTGCTGACACGCACAGGAGGGTCGCATGCAGCCCATCGATACCACCCCGATCGACACACCTATCGAGCGCCTCGGCCCGATGGCCGCGGCCAATCTGAGGGCGACGGCGGTCGACCCGTTCGAGGCCTTCGTGGCGCCGGGCGACGTGTTCCGGCATCCCCGGGAGGTTTTGGCCTATCCCGGCCTGTCGCGCGCCGAGAAGCGGGCGATCCTGGCCTCCTGGGCCTCGGACGCCCGCGCCGTGGAGTCCTGCCCGACTTTGCGCTGCCTGCCCGGCTGCCGGTCCGAACCGGTGCCGATCGACGACGTCCTGGCCGCGCTCCAGGCCCTGGACGGCGCCCCCGCCCCGAGCGCCCCCGCGACGCGCAAGCCGCGGATCCCGGTCGTGCTCGGCCGCCGTGGACGGCGTGACGCGGCGGCGCCGGATCCCGTCCTGAACTGAAGCCGGGAGGGAAACGATGACGACCTTCGACCTAAAGGACCGCTATCGGTGGTCGAGCCGGCTCAGGCGCAGCCGGACCGGGCCGCCGGCCGAGGCGGTGGAGCGGGAGAGCTGGTCCACCCTCACGGGCTGGATCGCGTCCGCCGCCCTCTGCCTCGCCTTGGCGGCCTTGAGCCCGGCCCCGGCCGTGCCCTGGGTGCTGGCGGGGCTGCTGAGCCTGTCGGGCTTCGTCTGGCTCGGCGCCGCGATCACCCGGGCCGGGCCGCCGGCCAACGCCACGCACCTCACCGCCTGGGACGCCGCCCTCCTCGCCTTCGCGGCGAGCTTCGGCGTCCAGTCCGCCGCACGCCTCGGGCTGCTGAACGCCTGAGCGCGGCGCATCACCCCTGTCGAGCCGGCTCGACGGTTACGCCGTCGGGCCAAGCTCCGAGGAGGCAACCATGCAGACGACCATCCAGGATCGCACCATCGGCATCGGACACAACAATCCCCCCGCCTTCGTCGCGGCCGCCCCGTGGCTCGCCGGCCGAAAAGCCCTGATCCGGCGCCAGACGCGGCCCGTGGACACCGCAGGCCGCGGCCGGGAAGGCACGTGGGTCCTCACCTTCGCGCGCGAGACGCCCCCCGAGATCGAGCCCCTGATGGGCTGGACCGGCGGCGGCGATCCGCTCGCCACGGATGTGCGGCTCACCTTCCCGACCCGGGCGCAGGCCATCGCCTATGCCGAGCGGCAGGGCCTCGACTACAGCGCCGAACCGGAGCCCGCCGCGGTGCCCCGCACGCCTCCTGTCGGCGCGGCGCCCTCGGATGAGCGGCGGCAACCCGGACGCGCGCCGCTCCGTGTGGTGCTCGGCCGGAAACAGGCGCCGGCCGCGCCGCCGGGCTTCCCGGACGGGCCGGAGCTGGAACGGGCCCTCATCAATCCGGCCGCGGTGTTCGCCACGCCGGCCGCCGTGCTGGACCACCCGCGGTTGCTCCGCGAGGGCAAGCGCGAGATCCTCCGGCGCTGGGCCTGGGACGAGTACCTGAAGGAGGTGGCCGCCGCCGAGGGCATGGCCGAGGGCGAGCCCTCGCAGCTCGAAGCGGTCAAGGCCGCGCTCCTGGCGCTCGGCGAGACCTGGCGCCCGAAACCCTCCGCCCCGGCGGTCGCCGTTCCGGTCAAGCGGGAGGCGGATGAGGAGCTGGTTCTCGCGGCCTGAGCCGGGCGCGCCTCAGACCGGATCGAGGCCGAGTTCCCGTTTCAGGGCAATCCAGCCCGGCGGCGTGACCTGCACGGCGCGCGTCGTCCCGGAGCGGCGCAGCCAGCCTTTCGCGCAGAACAGGCTCATCAGCTGGACGCCCAGCGGGCCGGCGAGGTGATGCTCCCGCTCGGTCCAATCGAGGCATTGCCGGGCCAGCCCATGCCGGCCCGGCTTCAGCCGGTCGACCTCCAGGCCGAGGCCGGCGAACCACGCGATGCCGGCCGGGGGCACCGCGAAGCGCTTGCCCTCGGCCGGCACGAGATAGCCGCGCGCCTGCAAGGCGCCCGTGACGGCCACACCCAGGTGGCCGGCCAGGTGATCGTAGCAGCAGCGCGCGAACCGCAGCTCGCGTGCCTCCCGGCTCAGGGGTTTCGACCGGACGGGCGCTGCCGGGCCGATCGCCGCGAGCGTCTCCAGCGCCAGGGCGACCTGGGGGCCGGCCAGGCGATAATAGCGGTGGCGCCCCTCGGTCTCGACCGCCAGGAGGCCGCCCGCGAGCAGCTTGCCGAGATGCGAGCTCGCGGTCTGCGCGGTCACGCCGGCGGCAAACGCCAGCTCGCCGGCGGGCCGCGCCTTTCCATCGAGCAGCTGCATCAGCATCACGGACCGCGCCGGATCCGCGATCAGGAACGCCGCCGTGGCGAGGCTTGGTTGCGGATTCATGGGCGATCTCCTGCGCAGCCGGCCCACCATGCCATCGAAGCGGTACAGATGCTTCGACACGTATCGAAGCATCCGGCCTCTCCCCACCGCTAGGGTCCCGGTCTCGCATCCGATCCGAGGTTGCCATGACCAAGACGCCCGAGGCCGACATCCGCCGCATCTACGAACGCTGGCACGAGACGGTGCTCAACCGCGACATCGATGGCCTGATGGCGCTCTATGCCGAGGATTCCATCCTGGAGAGCCCGCTGGTCCTGGCCGAATCGGGGATCGATGCGTCCGGAATCCTGACCGGCAAACCCGCGATCCGGCGCTTCTTCGCCGCATCGCTGCGCAAGCCCGGCAGCGCGCTCGGCCGCTGGTACCGGACCGGCACTTTCTTCTCCGACGGCCGCCAGCTCACCTGGGAATATCCGCGCGCCACGCCGGAGGGCGACCAGGTCGACCTGGTCGAAGTGATGGACCTCGCGGCCGGGCTCATCGCTCATCACCGGGTCTATTGGGGCTGGGTCGGCTTCCGGGCGCTCGCTCCGAGCCTCGCCGCGTCACGGTTGTGATCGTGCCGGACCCTGGAGGACTCGCGGCCGGGCCGCGCCGGGCAAATCGGCGAGACGGCGCATCTCGCGATGCGGCTTTCGTCATGGCGGCGACCAGCGTCAGCTATGTCGTCGTCCTGCTCGATACCTCGATCGTCAACGTCGCCCTAGGCGGCATCTCCAGCTCGATCGCGACCGACGTGGCCGGCCTGCAATGGTTGATGAACGCCTATACCCTCGCCTTCGCCAGCCTGCTCCTGACCGGGGGGGCGCTGGGGGATCGCTGGGCCGCGCGCAATGGCTACTTTGCCGGCTTGGCGCTGTTCACCCTTGCCTCGACCCTGTGCGGGGCGGCCGCAAGCCTCCCGGGCCTGATGGCGGCCCGCGCCGTCCAGGGTGTCGGAGCCGCCCTGCTGGTCCCGTGTTCGCTGAAGCTGATCAACCAGGCCTTTCCCGATCCCGAGCGCCGGGCGCGCGCCATCGGGCTGTGGATCGGCTGCGGCGGTCTCGCCATGGCGACCGGTCCCCTGATCGGCGGGATCCTGATCGATCTCTTCGGCTGGCGCAGCATCTTCTTCGTCAACCTACCCATCGGGCTGCTGGGCCTCGCCATGACGGGCCGCCTGACGTCCGAGCCGGGGCCGCGGCAGGCCCGACCGTTCGACCTCGCCGGGCAGATGACGGCGATCATCGCCATCGGCACGCTCATCGGCGTTCTAATCGAGGGCGACGGCCTCGGATGGTTCTCGATGCCGACGTTGGCGGGCCTCGCCATCGCGCTCGCCGCCGGGGTGCTGTTTCTCCGGATCGAGGCGCGAGTTGCGCATCCGATGCTGCCGCTGTCGCTGTTCAGAGATAGCGTCTTCGCTGGATCGGTCGCCGTGTCTTTCGCGTCCGCCTTCGTCTTCTACGGCTTCCTGTTCCTCATCAGCTTGTATGACCAGCAGCATCAGCGGCTTTCGGCTGTTCAGACCGGCTTGGCGCTCCTGCCCGTCACCGTCATGGTCGCTTGCGGGAGCTTCGTCTCCGATCGTGTCGCGCGGAGCTATGGGACGCGGCGTCCTGTAAGCATCGCCTTCGGCCTCTATGCCTTCGGTGCCCTCGGTCTGCTTTGTACCGGAAGCTCGTCATCCTGGCTGACGGTTCCTCCGATGCTGGCGATCGGGCTCGCCTCAGGCTTCATCTCGCCGGCCGCGACGGCCCCAGCCTTGAGCGCCGTCGTGCCGCAATATACCGGCGTCGCGGCCGCAGCCCTCCACGCGGCCCGTCAGACGGGCGCGGCTCTGGGCGTTGCCATCTTCGGCGCCTTGCTTGCAGCAACTGATGGCTTCGACCGCGCGATGCCGGTCTCGCTCTGGATCATGGTGGCCGTGTCCCTGGCCGCCGCGCTGATCTGGCGGCTGTCCGCAGGACGCTTCCCCGCTTTGGAGACCAAGCCCGCGCACGCCGCGGCTCTTACGCCACCGAGAACCGGAACGTCGTGACCGCCCGAAATACCTCGCCCGGCCGCAGAACCGCGGAGGGAAATCCCGGCTGGTTCGGGGCGTCCGGGAATCCTTGCGTCTCGAAGCAGACGCCGTCGCCGGAGCGGTAGATCCGGCCGGAGGGGCCGATCAGCGTGCCGTCCAGGTTGTTGCCGGTGTAGAGCTGTAGCGCTGGCTGCGTGGTCGCCACATCGAGCCGCCTTCCGCTGCCCGGATCGATGCAGGTCGCGGCCGGGCGCAGGGTCCCGGCCGCGCCGCGCAGCACGAAGGTGTGGTCGTAGCCCTTGGCGAAGGCGAGCTGCGGGTCGCCGACCCGGATGCGGTCGCCCAGCGCGTGCGGGGTGCGGAAATCGAACGGGGTGCCGGTGACCGGCCGGATCTCGCCGGTGGGGATTTGGGTCGCGTCGGTGGGGGTGAAGGCGTCGGCCTCGATCTGGACCGCGTGGTCGAGCACGCTGCCGGTCCCCTCCCCCGCTAGGTTGAAGTAGCTGTGGTTGGTGAGGTTCAGGATCGTCGGCCGGTCGGTCACCGCCTCGTAATCGAGGCGCAGCAGCCCGTCCTCGGGCAGGCTGTAGCGCACGCGGACGTCGAGGTTGCCGGGAAACCCTTCCTCGCCGTCGAGGGAGCGGCGGCCCAGAGCGAGGCTCGTGTCGTCGGCCGCCTCCACGTGCCACAGATGTTTTCCGAAATTCCGGTCGCCGCCATGCAGGGTGTTGGGGGCCTCGTTCACCGGCAGCTGGTAGGTCTGGCCGTCGAGGCTGAAGCGCCCGCCCGCGATGCGGTTGGCGTAGCGCCCGACTATGGCGCCGAAGCTCGGGCTCACAGTCTCGTAGCCCGCGAGGCTATCGAGCCCGAGGACGACGTTGGCGCTGCGGCCGGCCCGGTCGGGCACCTC
This sequence comes from Methylobacterium sp. J-072, assembly GCF_022829425.1. Taxonomy (NCBI): domain Bacteria; kingdom Pseudomonadati; phylum Pseudomonadota; class Alphaproteobacteria; order Hyphomicrobiales; family Methylobacteriaceae; genus Methylobacterium; species Methylobacterium sp. J-072. The sequence goes on from NZ_JAKSYK010000223.1 coordinate 72,795, forward strand.
GATCGCCGTGATCACCGCGCCGAAATCGATGACGTGGACGCGCAAGCTTCCCCGGGCGAGGAGGTGCCGGGTGACCACCTGACCGTCCGCGGTGCGCCCGAAGATCTCAGCCGGCATGTCCCCTCCCCGCTCTCGGCAAAGTCCCGGTTTCAAAAGGTTGTCGACCTTTTGCGGGTACAGGGCAGAGCCCTGGGAAAGCGCGTCGCCAAACGCCAGCCCCTTCGATGGCAAGCGCCCTAGCGCTTCCAGACGCCGAGCCGCTCGCTGCGGGCGTGATCCTCGGCGGCCACGAGTTCGGGGCTTGCCTCGGGGGAGGCCCGGCCGCCGCCGTTGAACAGTACGACCTCGGAGAGGTCGCGCCCGTTCACCAGGCAGTTCACGGTCTCGCTGCCCGGCGCCGGCTGGCAGGTCACCGGGCGACCGCCGATATAGCGGGTCAGTTCCTCGGCCTGGCCGCCGCGCACCCACTCGACGCCGAACAGGCGCACGACCTTGCCGGCGACCTTCAGGGTTGCGGTGTCGATCACCTGGGCCTGCCCGGTGATGGCATTGGCCGCGGGCGGCGGCGTGTCGGGCTCCGGATCGCCGCCGGTCTCGGGCGGGGGCGTCACCGTGTCGGGGGCTGTGGCCTGAGTCGCCGCGGATGGGGCCGCCGGAGGGTTCGCCGGAGCCGTGGTCGGTGCATTGGCGACCTGGGGCGGCGCCGGCTGGGTGGTCGCGGGACGCGTGGATTCGGGCTCGCGGCCGGCCAGGACCAGCCCGGCCGCGACCACCGCCACCAGGGCGGCCGCGCTCGCGCCCAGGAGCCAACGCCGATGCCTGCGGCCGCCCTCGTCGCCGCCGCCGAGGCCAAGCCGGTCGCGCAGATGGGGTAGGCTGTCGCGCACCGCCTCGCCGAGCCGCCCCGGACCGTCGTTCCACGCCGAGACCGGATCCGGGCCGGGCGCCGCGGCTTCGGGCCGGCGACCGAACCGGCTCCGCAAGCCGGTCCGCAGGGTGGCGAACCGGCCGGCCGCGTTCTGGGCGAGCGCCCGCCCCTGCATGGAGGAACGCTCGGCGAGCGACCGGGCCCGCTCGGACTGGGTCTCGACGAAGCGGGCGGTGGCGGCCTTCATCTCGTAGGCGCCGGTCAGGATCGGGGAATCCTTGGGCTCCTCGGGGGCGGCGGCAGGCTGGGGTTCCGGCGGCAGGAACAGGGCCGGATGCCGCGCCTGTAGCTCCGCCACGAAGTCAGCGAGCGTCATCGGCTCGGAGGTCCCCGGGCGCAGGCGCGGGACGCCGTGGCGATCGAGCACCCGGTAGCCGTACGCCCCGGGCACGATCGCGGCCTCGGCCATCAGTTCGAGGGTCCGCACAGCCACCGGGCGCGGCCGCGCCCGAGCGACCGCCGCCCGGATCGCCTCGCGGAGGGCGGCGCGCTCTGGATCGTCGAGCGCCGGACGCGCCGGCGCCGCTTCCTGTTCCGCCGCCACCGTTGAAGACGTCATAAACCCGATCCCGGCCTCACCGTGCGCCGCACGGACGCCGCTTTACGCCTTGCCGGGCGAGGGGGCCAGGGTGCCGGCCTGGACGCTCCGGTGCAGGACCCGTCCGGTCTCGCCGACGATCACCGGGCGGTTGCCGGAGAAACTCACTTCCAGGATCAGCTCGGCCGCCCCGGTGGAGATGGCGCCGCGATCCGGGTTCGCGGTGCGGAAATCCACGATCGTGCGGATCGTGCAGGTCTCGGAATCGCAGGCGGTGCGGATCGTCCGCGGCTCGTAGCGGCGCTCGGGCCAGCGCTGCACGAAGCTGCGCTTCTCGGCCACCAGCCCCGCCAGGGTGATCGGGTGCCCGTAGAAGCGCACCCGCGTCCCGTAGAAATGCGGCGCCGTGCCGACCATCGTGTCGCCCGAGCTGGAGACGGTGGCGAGGTAGTTCGCCGCCAGCGCCCGGGCCACGGCGGCCCGCTCGCCGGAGGCGGCCGAGACCGGCGCCGGTGCGACGGCGGCTGGCGTGTCGGCGAGCCGGCGCGGATGCGGGGCCGGGCGCCGCAGGGCTTCGCGGGCCCGCGGACGCTCCAGGGCGGCCGCCCGCTTCGGACCGGCGGCCCGGGTCGTGGCGCCTTTGGGCAAGGCGTCGTTGGGCAAGGCGTCGTCCGCGGGCTCGGGCTTGGCGGCCTGCCGGACCGGCTCCTTCTCCGGGACCGCCCGCTTCGCCTGATCGCCGGCCGGATCTTTCGGCTGCGCCTTGGCCGCGGCGGCCGGCGCGCTCCGGACCGGCGGATCGACCCAGGAACTTTTTTGGGATCCTGCCCCCTGCTGCTGGGCCGAGGCGGCGCCGACGAAGGCCAGGGGCAGGATCACGCCGAGCGCGAGGGCACGTGGTCGGGTGAGAGTGGTGGCGGGCATCGGTGCCTTCCTGGCGGCCGGGGCGGACGTGACGAGAACGCGCCCGCATGCCGAAGCGGTTCCACGGGTGTTCCGGGCGCACCCACGATTCTGCCGATCTGTGGGGTTCGCACCAGCCGGGGATTGCGTGGATGACGGGGTTGCGTTCGTCCGTTCTGCTACCAAGTGGGGACAATCTTGGCCGTCGGCCGTTTCAAGCGATCTTTCGCCCCGCGCATCGAGGTTCCCGTGGCCCGACCCGAGACCGAGGCGACCCCACAGCTGCATCGGAGCCCGCGATGAGCACTGCCCAGCGCCGGGCGCTGCTGATCTGCAACGCGAAGGCCCGCAACGGCGGCCTCGACCTCGACGAGGTGCGGGGGATCCTGCGGGCCGGCGGCATCGAGCCGGTGGAGCCGCCCCCGGACGCCGATTGCCGCGAGGAGATTCGCGCACGCGCCAAGGACGTCGACCTGGTGATCCTCGGCGGCGGCGACGGCACCATGAACATGGCCGCGCCCGCCCTGGTGGAGAGCGGGCTTCCGCTGGCGATCCTGCCGCTGGGCACCGCCAACGACCTCGCCCGCTCGCTCGGCCTGCCGCTGGATCCCCTGGCCGCCGCCCGGTTCATCCCGATGGCCGAGGCGCGGCCGGTCGATCTCGGCTGGGTCAACGGCCACTATTATTTCAACGTCGCCAGCATCGGCTTCTCGGCGGAACTGGCGGGCGAGCTCACGGCCGAGTCGAAGAAGACCTGGGGGGTGCTGGGCTACGCGGTCGCGGCGATCCGGGTGCTGCGCCGGGTGCGGCCGTTCACCGTGACGATCGAGCATGACGGCACGGTCGAGAAGGTGACGACCATCCAGGTCTCGGTCGGCAACGGCCGGCACTACGGCGGCGGCATGACCGTCGAGGAGACCGCCACGGTCGATGACGGCAAGCTCGATTTCTACAGCCTGGAGGTCACCCATTGGTGGCGGCTGATCGCGCTCCTGCCGGCCCTGCGCCGGGGCACGCATGGCCGCGCCGCCGACGTGCGGGCCTTCCAGACCCAGGAGATCACAATCGCGACGCGCAAGCCCCGGCCGGTGAACACCGATGGCGAGCTGACCACGCATACGCCAGCGCATTTCAAGGTGTTCCCGAAGATCCTCCAGGTCTTCGCCCCCGACCCGGCAAGCCGCCCCGGCCCGTTCGACCTCACCGCCCTCGGCAGCCGCCTGTTCCCGACCAGCGAGACGCCCGACCCGTGACTGACCTGATCCAGCTTGCCAGCCAGCCGGCCGTCTGGGTCGCGCTCGCGACCCTCGTGGTGATGGAGGTCGTGCTTGGCGTCGACAACCTGATCTTCATCTCGATCCTGACCAACAAGCTGCCGGCCGACCAGCAGACCCGGGCGCGGCGGATCGGGATCGGGCTGGCCCTGGTCCTGCGGCTGGGGCTGCTGGGCACCGTCGCGTTCATCGTGCACCTGACCGAGCCGGTCTTCTCGGTGCTGGGCCAGGATTTCTCCTGGCGCGACCTGATCCTAATCGGCGGCGGCCTGTTCCTGCTGTGGAAGGCCACCAAGGAGATCCACCACAGCGTCGATCCCGACGAGACCGATGGGACGACGACCGGCGGCACGATCGGGTTCGGCGCGGCGATCGGCCAGATCCTGCTCCTCGACCTCGTGTTCTCGATCGACTCGATCATCACCGCCGTTGGCATGACCGAGCACGTGCCGGTGATGATGGTAGCCGTGGTGGTGGCGGTGATCGTCATGCTGGTCGCGGCCGAGCCGCTCTCGGCCTTCATCGCCCGCAACCCGACCGTGGTGATGCTGGCGCTGGGCTTCCTGATCATGATCGGCATGACGCTGATCGCGGAAGGCTTTGGGGCGCACGTGCCGAAGGGCTACATCTACACCGCCATGGCGTTCTCGGCCGGCGTGGAGGGCCTCAACATGCTGGCCCGGGGGCGCCGACGCGCGGCGAGTGGAAGCCCGGAGCAGGGGCAGCGTTAATCGGCCCCGTTCCGCCGGCCTCCGGCGCAGGCACCTGCACCGTGTTGGAGACGCCCATGCGAATCGCGGCCATGCTGTGCGCCCTGCTGGTCTCCGCTCCCGCCGGCGCGGAGACGATCCCGATGACGCCCTCTCCCTCGATCCTGCACGACCTCGCCCCCACCGGCACGCTGCGGGCTGCGATCAACCTCGGCAATCCGGTGTTGGCCCGATCGGGGGCGGACGGCCCGGCGGGCGTGTCGGTCGATCTCGCCCGGGCGCTGGCGCAGACACTCGGCGTGCCGGTGGCGTTCGTGACGTTTCCCGGGGCGGGCGCCGTCTCGGGCTCGGCCGGGTCCGGGACCTGGGACATCTGCTTCCTGGCGATCGACCCGCAGCGCGCCGAGGGCATCGCCTTCACGGCGCCCTACGTGCTGATCGCCGGCAGCTATCTCGTCCCGGCCGCCTCGCCGATCCGGACCCTGAAGGCGGTGGACCGCGACGGGGTGCGCGTCTCGGTGGGACGCGGCAGCGCCTACGACCTGTTCCTGACCCGTGCGCTGCGCCACGCCACCCTGGTGCGGGCGCCGACTTCCGCGGAGGCGGTCACGGCCTTCGCCCGGGACGGGCTCGATGTCGCCGCCGGGGTCCACCAGCCGCTCGCCGCCTACGCGGCCGCCCACCCGGAAGTGCGGTTGCTGCCGGGACATTTCATGGAGATTCCCCAGGCGATGGGCCTGCCGGTGGGGCGGGACGCGGGGGCGGCCTTTCTGGCGGGTTTCCTGGCGCAGGCGAAGGCGGATGGGTTCATCGCGCGGAGCCTGGAGGCCAACGGGCAGGATTCGGGGCTGGCGGCGCCGTAGAGCTGGGTCTGCGGCAAGTCCAACCCGTCACCTCATCCTGAGGTGCCGAAGCGGAGCGAAGGCCTCGAAGGAGCCCTCCAGCCAGTCGCGCGATTCCTGGAGCCCTCCTTCGAGGCCCGGCGATCTTCGATCGCCGGGCACCTCAGGATGAGGGGGTGAGTGGGATAGACAGGCGCGCACCCGCGCGCACGCTCACACCACCAAATTCACGATCCGCCCCGAGACGACGATCACCTTGCGCGGCGGCTTGCCCTCCAGAATCTTCTGGACTGTCTCCAGGGCTAGGGTGGCGGCTTCCACCGCCTTGGCGTCGGCGTCACGCGGCACCGTCACGTCCGCGCGCTTCTTGCCGTTGATCTGGACCGGCAGGGTGATCTCGTCCTCGACCAGGAGCCCGGCTTCCGCCTCGGGCCAGGGCGCCTGGGCGGCCAGCCCAGGGCGGCCCAGCGCCGTCCAGCATTCCTCGGCGAGGTGCGGCATCATCGGGGCGATCAGCTGCACCAGGATGCCGGCCGCTTCCGTCGCCGCGGCGCGCGAGACCGCCCCCCGGAGTCCGTCTTCGAGGGCGTTGGCCAGGGTGTAGATATGGGCGACGCAGCGGTTGAAGCGCAGGCGCTCGATATCGTCCTGCACCGCGGCCAGAGCCCGGTGGGCGGCCTTGCGCAGGGCGAGGTCGGCGGCGCCGTCGCCGGTGGCTGCCTGAGCGGCGTTGACCAGGCGCCAGACCTTCTGGACGAACCGGGCCGCGCCCTGCACGCCCTCCTCGCTCCAGATCACGTCGCGCTCGGGGGGCGAATCGGAGAGCACGAACCAGCGCGCCGTGTCGGCCCCGTAGCTCGCGATGATGTCGTCCGGATCGACCACGTTCTTCTTGGACTTCGACATCTTCTCGATGGAACCGATCGCGATCGGCGCCTGAGTTTTCACGTGAAACGCGCGGCGCTCGCCCTCCTCGGTGGAGAAGCGGATCTCGGCCGGGGGCACCCAGGCGCCGGTCGCGTCCTTGTAGGTCTCGTGGACGACCATGCCCTGCGTGAACAGGCCCGCGAACGGCTCCGAGACGCCGGCCCAGCCGGTCTCGCGCATCGCCCGCATGAAGAACCGGGCGTAGAGCAGGTGCAGGATCGCGTGCTCGATGCCGCCGATATACTGGTCCACCGCCAGCCAATGGTCGACCGTGGCCCGGTCGGTGGGGGCGTCGGTGAGCCAGGGCGCGGTGAATCGGGCGTAGTACCAGGACGAATCGACGAACGTGTCCATCGTGTCGGTCTCGCGCCGGGCCGGCGCGCCGCATGTGGGGCACGGCACGTTGCGCCAGGCTTGGTCCCGCTCCAGCGGGTTGCCGGGCTGGTCGAAGGATACCTCCTCCGGCAGCTTCACCGGCAGGTCGGAGACCGGCACCGGCTGCGGGCCGCAGGTCTCGCAATGGATGATCGGGATCGGGCAGCCCCAGTAACGCTGGCGTGAGACGCCCCAGTCGCGCAGGCGGAACTGGACCTTGCGCTTGGCAACCCCCTCCGCCTCCAGCCGGCGCGCCACGGCCTCGAAGGCCTCATCGGTGGTCATGCCGTCGAGGAAGCGCGAATTGATCATCCGCCCGTCCTCGACATAGGCGGTGGTGGTGATCAGGAAGGCCTCCGGGTCCTGCCCCTCGGGACAGACCACCGGGACGTTGCCAAGCCCATACTTGTTCGAGAAATCCAGATCGCGCTGGTCGTGCGCCGGGCAGCCGAACACCGCGCCGGTGCCGTAGTCCATCAGCACGAAATTCGCGACGTAGACCGGCAGCTCCCAGGCCGGGTCGAGCGGGTGGCGCACGGTCAGCCCGGTATCGAAGCCGAGCTTTTCCGCGGTGTCGATCGCTGCCTGGGCGGTGCCGGTGCGCCGGCATTCCTCGATGAAGGTCTGAAGATCGGGGTTATTGGCGGCCAAGGTCGCCGCAAGGGGATGGTCCGCGGCAATCGCCAGGAACCGGGCGCCGAACAGGGTGTCGGGCCTTGTGGTGTAGACCGTCACGGACTCGGCTGCACCGGCCGGCGGCCGGGCCAGGGCGAACCGGACTTCCAGCCCCTCGGAGCGGCCGATCCAGTTCTTCTGCATCAGCCGGACTTTTTCCGGCCAGCGATCCAGACCGTCCAGCGCGGTGAGCAGATCCTCGGCGAAATCGGTGATCTTGAAGAACCACTGGGTCAGCTCGCGCTGCTCGACCAGGGCGCCGGAGCGCCAGCCGCGCCCGTCGATCACCTGCTCGTTGGCAAGCACGGTGTGGTCGACCGGGTCCCAGTTCACCTTGGCGGTGCGGCGGGTCACCAGACCCTTGTCCAGGAAGTCGAGAAACATGCGCTGCTGGTGCTTGTAATAGTCGGGGTCGCAGGTCGCGATCTCCCGGCTCCAGTCGAGCGACAGGCCCATGGCCTTCAGCTGGTCGCGCATCGACGCGATGTTGGCGTAGGTCCAGTCCCGCGGGTTGACCTTGCGCTCCATGGCGGCGTTCTCGGCCGGCAGCCCGAACGCGTCCCAGCCCATCGGGTGGAGCACGTTGAAACCCCGGGCGCGCTTGTAGCGGGCGACCACGTCGCCCATCGCGTAGTTGCGCACGTGGCCCATATGGATCCGCCCCGACGGGTACGGGAACATCTCCAGCACGTAGTATTTCGGGCGCCCGTCGGCGTTGTCGGTCTCGAACAGCCGCTGCTCGGCCCAGGCGGCCTGCCAGCGCGGCTCGGCATCCTTGGCGTTGTAGCGCTCGACGGCGGAGGGGGCGGTGCTGGTCATGGGTCCGGCTGGGTCAGGGGCTCGGCGGCTGATCGGGGATGGCCGCGGCACGTTGCGGCCCAGTAGCATATCTGCGCCGGAGCCGGTCAACGGATGCATGGCTTCGGGCTTGGCTTCGGGCTTGCGCCCGCCACGCAACGGCATAGGTCGGCGGGCAGCAGACACGGTACGCGAGGGGCGGCAGCACCAGGGCGGTCCCACCCACCCCCTCATCCTGAGGTGCGGCGCAGCCGCCTCGAAGGAGGCTTCCAGCCAGCCACGCGATCCCTGGAGGCTCCTTCGAGGCCTCCGCTTCGCTTCGGCACCTCAGGATGAGGGGGTGGGTTGGATCGCCCTCCTCCCGGGACGATCAAGCATCGTCATCGGGACGTGTACCGCGGACAGCATAGACCGGCACCCGGCAGCGATAGGACAGACACGCGATGGACGACGCGATCACCGACTCGAACGCTCCCCCCACCGACGGGATGGGGCAGCCGACCGCCAAGCCGCCGGTCGGGGAGGCTGATGTCGCCGCCGGGCTCGCCGAGGTCCGGGCCGCCATCGCCCAGGCGGCCGAGGATTCGGAGCGCGACCCGGCGGAGGTCCAACTCGTGGCGGTCTCCAAGACCGTGCCGGCGGAGGGCATCGTCCCGGCCCTGGAGGCGGGGCAGCGGGTGTTCGGCGAGAACTACGTCCAGGAATCAGCCGCGAAATGGCCGGACCTGCGCGCCCGCTACCCGGATGTCGAATTGCACCTCGTCGGGCCGCTGCAATCCAACAAGGCCCGCGAGGCGGTGGCCCTGTTCGACGTGATCCATTCCCTCGACCGGCTGTCGCTCGCGGCGGCGCTCGCCAAGGAGATCAATCGGTCCGGACGAGCGCCGAAGCTGCTGATCCAGGTCAATACCGGTGCGGAGCCGCAGAAGGGCGGCGTCCTGCCGGACCAGCTCGCGACCCTGCTGGCCGAGTGCCGCGACACCCACGGCCTCGCGATCCAGGGCCTGATGTGCATCCCGCCGGCGGACGATCCGCCCTCGGCCCATTTTGCCCTGCTCGCCCGGCTGGCGCAGACGCACAACCTGCCGATCCTCTCGATGGGCATGAGTGCGGATTTTCCCGCGGCGATCCAGCAGGGCGCCACCCATGTCCGAGTCGGGACGGCGATTTTTGGGGCGCGGACCCGGAAGGTGTGAGGGTCACCCCATCTGAACGATAGGCGGCCCTGGTGCTGAAAGGGCTATCAAACACCGTGATCCGTGATATGCTTTTTCACGCATATTTCGAGTCTCGGTTGCGGACTGATGGGCTCAAGCACGAAGCCGCCCCGGGGCACGGCATCGAGTATTGCGGATGCGCCGCCAGAAGCTTGGTCGGTTTCGTTTCTCGACGAGACCGTCGTCGCTGAAGTCGAGGCATGGCCTGTCAAGCTTCGCGCCGCCCTGGACCGCATCGTCGCTCGGATCGAAACCCGGGGCCTGCTAAGTCTTACCGAGGAGCATGCCAAACACATCCGCGGTCGGATCTGGGAACTGAGACCCCGGACCGACGGCATGACGGGCCGGGCCCTCTACGTCACCGTGACCGGCAAGAGGGTGATCATTGTCCTCTGCGCGATCAAGAAGACGCAGACTACGCCGAAGCGATGGATCGATTTGGCTGAGACGCGAGCGCGGACCATCGACACAGGAGAAACGACGTGACGATCCCCTTCAAGACCGTCCGGGAACGGTGGAACGCGGATCCCGCCTATCGCGAGGCGCATGGGGCCATCGGGCCGGAGATGGAACTCGGCTTCTCCATGGCCGAGGCCCGGGCGCGGGCCAAGCTGACCCAGGAAGAGGTCGCCCAGCGGATGCAGACGTCCCAGGGGCAGATCGCCCGGTGGGAACGCGGGCAGGTCATGCCGTCGACGGCTTCGCTGCGCCGCTACGCCGAGGCCGTCGGCGCGCGCCTCCGGATCCAACTCGAGGCGAAGGAAGCCTGACGGCCGCCCTCACCCGATCCGCAGATGCGTGCGGGGCCCGAGGCGCTTGAGGAGCCGCAGCAGATCCGCCCGGGCCAGCGCCACGCAGCCCTCGGTGGGCCGGTAGCCGTCCCGGGCGATGTGCAGGAAGATCGCCGAGCCACGCCCCTTCCGGATCGGCGCGCGGTTGTAATCGAGGTCGATCACCAGGTCGTAGAGCCCGTCGTCGCGCCACAGCGATTCCGCGCTGATGCCGGGGGCCGGCAGGCGGATCGGCCGGTTGTAGCGGCGGTCCCGGCGATCGTCGCACCAGCCGTCGCCGGGCCGGGTCGCCCGGAGCGGCAAGGCTGTGCGCGGGCGCAGGCCGAGATGGTCGGGCCGGTACGCGCCCCCCCGCAGGCGGAAGCGCCCGCGCGGCGAGCCGCCGTCGCCCTCGCGCTTGTCGCAGACGATGCCGCCCGCCCCGAGGGCGCAAGGGATCACGGCCGGGCCGATCAGGAGCTGGCCCCGGCGGCGGTCGCCGACCGTCGCGCGGACCCGGATCTCGTCCAGAGTCACGCGGACAGGTCCGAGCCGCGCATGCCGATATCCCCGCACCAAAGCCCCTCCCCTGCCTGCCGCACGCGCCCCACCCGGCCGCGGGTCCCGGGGCGGATCGGAGGGCGTTATGCCCGGTATCCAATACCGAAACCGTGAAAAATTGCGCACAAGGCAATTTCCGGCCACAAACGCAGCCCTATTCTTGCCGCGGAACCCAGGCCGCCGAAGCCGGGATTCGGGAGCGAACCAGCCCACCCCAGCGCCGGGGGGACCGAACGCCCTTGGATTCCGGTGCGGCGCGCCCTGCGCTTCCCTGGAGCCGGCCGTGTTGTCTCACGATGGACGGCGTGCTCCAGATCCTTGCCATCGCACGCTGTTCCCGGAGGCCGGGTTTTCCCGGTCCCGCAGCCTGCTCCAGGGCCCCGGACGATGTCGAATGCCTATCGCCTGCTGATCTGTGACGACGACGCGATCCTGCGCGACACGCTCACCGAGCAGCTCGACCTCTGCGAGGACTTCACCGTGGTCACCGAGGCCAATGCCGCGGACGCGGTCCGGCGGGTCGGGGCCGAGCGCATCGACCTGGCGGTGATGGATGTCGGCCTGCCCGATCTCGACGGGCGCGAAGCCGTGCGGCGGATGCGGACCGGGGGGTTTCGCGGCCCGGTGATCATGCTCACCGCGCAGGACTCGGAAGCGGACCACGTCGAGGGGCTGGAGGCGGGCGCCAACGACTACGTCACCAAGCCGTTCAAGTTCGGCATCCTGCTCGCCCGGATCCGCGCGCATCTGCGCAGCCACGAGGCGTCCGAGGACGCGGTGTTCCAGATCGGCCCCTACACGTTCCGGCCCGGCGCCAAGCTGCTGGTCGGGGAGCGCGGCTCGAAGCTCAAGCTCACCGAGAAGGAGACCGCGATCCTGCGCTTCCTGTACCGGGCCGGCCGGGCCGTGGTGAACCGCGACACGCTGCTCGCCGAGGTCTGGGGCTACAACGCCCACGTCACCACGCACACGCTGGAGACGCATATCTACCGGCTGCGCCAGAAGATCGAGCCGAACCCCGCCACTGCGGCGATCCTCGTCACCGAAGGCGGCGGCTACAAGCTGCTGCCCTGATCGGCTGATGACGCGTGACGGCCCGGACCCAGAGCCAAGCGCGATTGCAACGCGATCGGAAACGGCTTTAGGGATTTGCGAGTAAGCGAGGCTCAGGCTCGTTTGCGCGCAGGTGGTAGGGCGGTTCCTTGGGGCTCGACGACGACATCGCGATCCTCGCAGACGCGCCGCTGTTCGGCTTCCTCGACCGGGACGCCCTGCGCCTGCTGACCTTCGCGGCCGAGCGGCGCGAGCTGGCCGATGGCGACCTGCTGTTCGCCCGGGGCGATCCGGCCGATGGCGGCTTCGTGGTGATGTCGGGCACGATCCGGCTCGCGCCCCGGGTGGCGGACGCCGAGCCGGTGCGCGCCGGGCGCTCGGCGCTGATCGGACAGCTCGCCCTGTTCGTGCGCGGCACCCGGCCGACCGAGGCCCGGGCCGAGGGCGCTACTGAGGTCATGCGGATCACCCCGACGCTGATGCGGCGGGTGCTGGAGGAGTTCCCCGCGGCCGCGCAATCCGTCTACGACACCCTGGCGATCGACCTCGTCGATCTCGTGACCGATCTCGACCGGGTGCGGGTTCTGCTGGAGGATTGAGCGGGGTGGATTGAGGCTGCCCGGGTGACAGCCCCGGTGCCCGCGAGTAAGCACGGGCTCCCGTCACAAGAGCATCGAGCACCCATGCCCACCTCCGACCTCGCCAAGACCATCGAGACGGCCTGGGAGGAGCGCGCCGGCATCTCGACCACGACCCAGGGCGCCGTACGCGAGGCGGTCGAGGAGGCGCTGAACCTGCTCGATTCCGGCAAGGCCCGGGTCGCCGAGAAGAGCGGCAACCACGATTGGGTCGTCAACCAGTGGCTGAAGAAGGCGGTGCTGCTGTCCTTCCGCCTCAACGACATGGCGGCGATCGAGGGCGGCCCCGGCGGCGCGCCCTGGTGGGACAAGGTCGCCTCCAAGTTCGCCGGCTGGGGCGAGGCCGAGTTCCGCGCCGCGGGCCTGCGCGCCGTGCCGGGCTGCTTCGTCCGCCGCGGCTCCTACATCGCCCCGGGCGCGGTGCTGATGCCGAGCTTCGTCAACCTCGGCGCCTATGTCGGCGAGGGCACGATGGTCGACACCTGGGTGACGATCGGCTCCTGCGCGCAGGTGGGCAAGAACTGTCACATCTCCGGGGGCGCCGGCATCGCGGGCGTGCTCGAGCCGCTCCAGGCCAACCCGGTGATCATCGAAGACGATTGCTTCATCGGCGCCCGCGCCGAAGTGGCCGAGGGCGTGATCGTCGGCCAGGGCAGCGTGCTGTCCATGGGCGTCTATATCGGCGCCTCGACCAAGATCGTCGACCGCACCACCGGCGAGGTGATGTACGGCCGCGTGCCGCCCTACTCCGTGGTGGTGTCGGGCACGATGCCGGGCAAGGCGCTGCCGGACGGCACCCCCGGCCCCGGCCTGTACTGCGCCGTGATCGTCAAGCGCGTCGATGCCGGCACCCGCTCCAAGACCGCCATCAACGAGCTGCTGCGCACCTGATTTTTTGGGACTTGGGGGCAGCCTGGTGGAGACTACGCGGAACCTGGACCTGACCGTGGCGGGCCGTCCGGTGCCGACCCCGTGCGACGTGATCGGCACGGGGCGCGACGCGCTGCTGCTGCCGGCCCTGTCGACGATCTCGGACCGGGCCGAGATGCGTGACCTCGCTCGCGCCCTTGGCTCGGAATATTGCTGTCTGGTGCCGGACTGGCCGGGCTTCGGCGCCCGGCCGCGGACCCGCCTGCCCCTCGGTCCGGACACCCTCCACGCCTTCCTGGACGCGCTGCTCGCCGCCGCTCCCGGCCCCTACGCGATCGGGATCGCCGCTGGACACGCCGCCGGCTATCTGGTCGCGGCGGCGCGCAGACACCCCCAGGCCTTCGAGCGGCTGGTGCTGGTGGCGCCGACCTGGCGTGGGCCGCTGCCCACCGCGATGCCGAGCCGCGCGCACTGGTTTCCCCGGATCCGCCGGGCCGTGGAGGCGCCGATCCTCGGCGACGCGCTCTACCGGCTCAACATCAGCCCGCCGATCATCGGCCGGATGATGCGCGCCCATGTCTACGCCGACCCGACCCACGTCACTCCGGCCCTGGTCCGGGCCAAGCACGCGGTCACCCGCCAGCGCAACGGCCGCTTCGGCACTGCCGCCTTCGTCACCGGCGGCCTCGACCCCGTGACCGACCGCGCCGCCTTCCTGGACCTGTTCGAGGACAACCTGCCGCCGACCCTGGTGCTGCGGCCGGAGAAAGCCCCCCGCCGCTCCGGCGCCGAGATGGACGCACTGATCGCCCAGGGCCGGGTTACGGGTGCCACGATCCCCGGGGCATTGAGCCCGCACGAGGAATTCCCCGCCGCGGTCGCGACAGCGATCCGAGCGGTTTAGCCGGCAAAGTAATGGTTTCAAAAGGTCCAGGACCTTTTGCGGGTTCAGGGCAGAGCCCTGGCATCATCAGGGCTCGCCCTTTGGAAACCCATGTTCCGGCGGCATCGTGATCACGCCGCGATGGTAGGGGAAGCGGGCGCGCTGGAGCGGGTCCGGCCCGGTGAAGATCAGGCGCGCCCGAAACGAGACCGGGCTGACGCACATCAGATAGCCCCGCAGGGGCTTCTCGTCTGGCACGAACAGGGCGGTCGTCAGATACCGGCTCTCGGCTCGGACCCAGCCCGGGATCGGCAGGCCCCAGCGCCGGGCCAGATGCTCCCCGGCCCCGCCCAGGAACGCATCGGCCTCCGGCCGCCCGAGCAGGCCCGGTTCGTCGGCGATGAACGCCGCCTGCCGCGCGACGTCCCCGTCAGCCGCGTAGAAGGCGTCGAGGAACTCGCGCAGGTGGTGCTCCCAATCCCCGTCGCCGCGCGCGCGCTCGACCACCTCCGCCAGGGAATGCGGTCTCATGGCGCCACAGCGATCACAGCGGGAAACCGCGCCCGCACCTCCGGCGACGGGTCCTCCCCGTAGATCGAGCGATAGAGGCGTTCCAGCGCCTCCACATCGCCCAAGCCCAGGTGAGCCGAGAGGGCGCGCGCGTCGTTCAAATCCCGGTCGCCGCGGTCGAGGCTCTGCAAGGCGTGCAACTTCATCGCCAGGAGGTAGGCAGGGCTGGCCAGGACGGTCCGAAGTCCTGGTGTCCCACCGGTGGGATAAGTGCCGGACAGGGCGAACAGGGTCTCGTCCTCGTCGAGCGGGGTGAACATGCCGACGGCATCGTTGAGCCAGTCCGGCTCCAGTCCCAGCCGCTTAGCGACCCGGATCACCGAGGGCGCAAGAGCCGCCTCGTCGTAGCCGGCCCGCACGACGGCATCGACATCCTCGGTGGCGCGCCGCCACGCGAATTGTAGCATCAGCGCACCGCCGCCATAGACGGCGAGTTCGACGAACTGCCCGTGCTCGGCGAGGTCGGTGCCGAGCACCTCGAAGGCCTCCAGGAGGCGGGCGCGGTCGAGGGGCTGAGCCATGCGGTCGGAACTTCTGGAGGAGGACACCGCAGGGTTTGCGCGGCCGGCAGCCCGGGTCAACCGCCGCCTCCCATCCGTCATGGCAGCCCCTGGACAGGATCAGAGGCCTGTGCACGGACTGAACCGTCTGGCCGAGCCGTTCGTTTGTCTGCGGGAGCGGTCCGCCTCCTGTCTCGTCCCTTCGCCCGACACCGCCACGGATCCGATGCTGCGCATTCTCGCCCTGCCGGCCCTCGCCGTCCTGATCGCCGCGACCCCGGTGCGCGCCGAGGAGCCGCCCCGCCCTGCCCCGTCGAACCCGCCGGCGGCGCCGTCGCTGGGAGCCGACACGCTCAAGCCCGGCAAGCCGGCGGTGAAGCCCTATCTCGCCGAGACGGCGGGCCCCGATGCGACCCAGATCCTGCCGCCGCCGCCGGCCCACGACGCACCCCTCGACAAGGCCGACCGGGCGGCCTTCAACGGCACCCGCGCCCTGAAGGGCAGCCCCCGCTGGGAGATCGCCGCCAACGACGTGTCCGAGGGCGCGTCCGCGGTCCTCGACAATTTCGCCTGCGTGCTCGGCACCCGGATCGACCAGGCCCGGGTGCCGGCGGTGCTCAACCTCTTGGAACGCACCCGGCTCGACCTCGCCCGGGCGACCCGGGGCCCGAAGGTGCATTACCGCCGGCTGCGCCCCTTCGTGGGCAACGAGGCGCCGATCTGCGTCCAGCGGACCCAGGCGCTCACCGACAGCTTCAGCTACCCCTCCGGCCATGCCACCCAGGGTTGGGCCTACGCGCTGATCCTGGCCTCCCTGGTGCCCGAGAAGGCGACCGCGATCCTGGCGCGCGGCCGGGCCTACGGCGAGAGCCGCGTCGTGTGCGGGGTGCACTGGCTCAGCGACGTGGCGGCCGGGCGGATCACCGGCTCCTCGGTCCTCGCCACGCTGATGGGCGATCCGGGGTTCCGGGCCGACCTGGACAAGGCGCGAACCGAACTCCGGGGTGTTTTGTCCGGCGGTGGGACGGCCCCCGACCAGGCCGTCTGCATCCGCGAGGCCGAGGCGTTGCGGGAGCCGCCGCTGGAGTTTTGAATGCGAACAATTTCAGATTTGAACTCTTCTAAGTGTGTGATTGATAACACGTTTTCGGGTTGATCAACCACCCGTGAACGGTTGATCCTGAGATTGAAGTGCCGGCGAGCGGCGCATCTCAGGGTTCAATGTCCATGCGTTCCACCCGCCTCGGGTTGCTTGTCACCTCCACGGCCCTGGCCACCGCCGCCGTCACGTCCCAGGCTGCCGCGCAGGGCGCCGTGCAGCTCAACGAGATCTCCGTGGAGGCCACCCGCCCGGCTTCCGCGCCCGCGGCTGGGACCGGCTTTGGGGGCGCCAATGTCAGTGGCGGCGACGGCAACAGTGCGGCCACCAGCGGCGGCGGCGGCGGTCCTTCCGGGGTCACCGGCTACGTCGCACGCGTGAGCCCGACCGCCACCAAGACCAACACGCCGCTGATCGAGACCCCGCAATCGGTCTCCGTGGTCACCCGCGAGCAGCTCAACGACCGCAACGTGCAAAGCCTCAACGAGGCACTCGCCTACACGCCCGGCGTGTCGAGCAACGTGTTCGGCTTCGACCCGCGCGCGGACTCGTTCTACATCCGCGGCTTCGCCGAGACCTACGACGGGATCTTCCGCGATGGCCTGCGCCAGACGGGTGTCGGCTTCGCTGTCCCCCGCATCGAGCCCTACGGCGCAGAGGCGCTCACCATCCTGCGTGGGCCGGCCTCCGGCCTCTACGGCCTTGGCTCTCCCGGCGGCATCGTCGACGTGACCAGCAAGCGCCCGGTCTTCGCCCAATTCGGCGAGGTCTGGTTCCAGGGCGGCAGCTTCGATCGCTACCAGGGCAACTTCGACATCGGCGGCCCCGTCGAAGGCTCCGACGGAACCATGGCCTACCGGCTCACCGGCGTCGCCCGCCAGTCCGACACGTTCCTGCCAGGCCCCGGCGTCCGGGACGACCGGTTCACCATCGCCCCCGCCTTCACGTGGCGGCCCTCGGCCGACACGACCTTCACGCTGCTCACGGAATTCCAGGAATCGAACGTCCCGGGCAATGCCAGTTTCTACAACTTCCCGGGGTTCCGCGTGTCGCGGATCTACTCGGGCGACGGCGCGCTCAACACCTACCGGACCGATCAGCACCGGATCGGCTATGCCTTCGAGCACGTGTTCACGCCGGACCTGATCCTGCGGCAGAACTTCCGCTATTCCGGCGTCGACGCCAACTTCTCGTACACGCAGGTCGACGCGGTGACGGGCCTCAGCGCGCAGCGGTCCACCGGCCTGTTCAAGCAGTCGCTGGCCTCCTTCGCGGTCGATACGCAGCTCGAGGGCCACCTCCAGACCGGACCGATCGCCCACACGCTGCTGACCGGCGTCGACTACTACCACTACGACTTCTCGAGCATCGCCGGTTTCGGCGTGGCGCCCGACCTCAACCTGCTCACCCTGAACTACGGCCGCCAACCGATCACCCGGCCGAGCATCGACCGCTCGTCGCGTCAGGCGCAGGATCAGGTCGGCCTCTATGTCCAGGAACAGGCGAAGTGGGGGAGATTCGTCCTGACGCTGACCGGACGGCAAGACTGGGTCGCCTCCGACACGGCGAGCATAACCCGAGGCGTCGTCGCCGGACCGCAGAGCCAGAACGACAGCGCCTTCACGTACCGCGCCGGCCTGAACTACGAGCTCGCGCCCGGCCTCGTCCCTTACGCCAGCTACGCCACGACCTTCACCCCACAGGTCGGTGTCAACGTCGTCACCGGCCGTCCCTACAAGCCCGCCACCGGCGATCAGATCGAGGCGGGCGTGAAGTACCTGATCCCGGGCACGAACATCAGCGCGGCCATCGCTGGCTTCGATATCAACCAGAGCAGCATCCTGCGCCAGGATCCCACGAACTTCGCCAACCAAGTGGCGACCGGTGAGGTCAATTCGCGCGGCTTCGAGATGGAGGCGACGGCGAACTTCGCGCCGGGGACCAACCTGACCGTCGCCTACACCCACCTCGACTTCCGCTTCGTCAAGCAGACCTCGGTCGTCACCGGTGCGGCGATCGACGGGAACCGCCTCTCGGGCATCCCGGGCGACACCTTCGCGTCGTTCCTGACCTACCTGTTCCCGCCCTCCTCGGCGCTGCGCGGATTGACCGTCGGCGGCGGTATCCGGTTCAACGCCAACAGCTTCGCCGACGACGAGAATACGGTCCGCAACCCGACCGTGACCCTGTTCGACGCGCTGGTCGCCTACGATTTCGCGGCGCTCGATCCGAAGTACAAAGGCTTCCGGGCGCAGATCAACGCGTTCAACATCTTCGACCGGGATTACTACAACTGCCAGGCCGGCTTCTGCTATCGCGGCGCCCCCGCTACGGTGATCGGCAGCCTGATCTATCGCTGGTAACGGCTTCGCGGGGGCAGGGGCCGGCATGGCAGATCCCCGCCCCCGGTACTGGAGGGCGGGGCGGGATCCGCTTAAGGCCGGAGCCTCGTCCTCCGACCCGGGCCGCCCATGCTCTCGACCCTGCTGGTCGTGCTGCCGATCTTCGCGCTGATTTTTTCCGGCTGGCTGGCCCGGCGGATCGGCGTGCTCGGTGCCGCCGCGACAACCGAACTCAACCGCTTCGTGGTGTTCCTGGCCCTGCCGGCGCTGCTGCTCGACGTGACCGCGCACGCCCATTGGAGCGCGATCTGGAAGCCCGGCTTCATCGGCGCCTTCGGGCTGAGCAGCCTGGCGGTGTTCGCGCTCACGGTGCTGATCCGGCGGGGGGAGGGGCACCCGCTCTCCGACGCCGCCGTGGACGGGCTCAATGCCGGCTATCCCAATGCCGGGTTCATGGGCTTCCCCCTGGCGCTGGTCGCCTTCGGCCCGGAGGCGCTGGCGCCCACCACCGTGGCGGCGATCCTCACGGTCTGCGG
The DNA here is from genome assembly GCF_022829425.1 of Methylobacterium sp. J-072. Lineage (NCBI taxonomy): Bacteria > Pseudomonadati > Pseudomonadota > Alphaproteobacteria > Hyphomicrobiales > Methylobacteriaceae > Methylobacterium > Methylobacterium sp. J-072. The sequence continues at coordinate 91,804 of NZ_JAKSYK010000223.1, forward strand.
CGTGTTCGCGGTGGCGATCGTGCTGATCGAGACCGGGCTCCGGCGGGAAGCGCACGGGGCTGGGCAGGCCGGTACGAACGTCCCGGTCTGGCGCGCGGTCGGCCGCTCGCTGATCCGCAACCCGTTGCTGATCGCGCCGGCGCTCGGCGCCGTGGTCCCGAGTGCCGGCCTCACGCTACCGGCATCGGCCGAGACATTTCTCAAGCTCCTCGGCGGGGCCGCCTCGCCCTGCGCCCTGGTGGCGCTCGGCCTGTTCCTGGCCCAGAAGCGCCGGCCCGGCAGCGCCCAGCCCCGGGCGGCCGCCCTGCTGGTCGGCCTCAAGCTCGTCGGGCAGCCGGCCCTCGCCTACGGGCTCGGCCGTTACCTGTTCGACCTGCCGCCGCTGCTGCTGCACGTCGCGGTGCTGATGGCCGCCCTGCCTACCGGGACCGGCCCGTTCATGCTGGCGGAATTCTACCGCCGGGAGGCCGACCTGACCTCCACGGTGGTGCTGGTCTCGACGATCCTGTCGATCGTCACGGTCTCGGGCTATCTGGCAACGGTCTGAAACCGAGCGACCACGCTCTCGCCGCAGAGGAATCGTAACGGTTGCCGCGTAGCCTCATGGCGCGGCCCTCCCGGTCCGGGCTAAGAGGGACTGCGACGAAGCGGGGCGGAACGGCGACGTGATGGTGCGTTCGGGAGTATCGGTTGCGGGCCGGATCGGCCGCCTCGCCTGCGTCGCCGGCTTGGCGCTGAACCTGTCGGCCTGTTTCCGCCCGCTCTACGGGCCGACCGCCTCCGGCGAGACCGTGCAGGCGCTGCTGGCCTCCGTGCAGGTCGACGATGTCGGAATGGCCCAGGGCCAGGAGCGGCTCGGGCATTACCTGCGCAGCGAACTGATCTTCGAGCTCGACGGGTCGGGCCAGCCGGCGAGCAAGCGCTACCGGCTGAAGCTCTCGGGCTCCGAGATCGTGCAGACCCCGATCGTCTCCTCCACCACCGGCCGCGCCGAGGCCGGCACGCTGGTGGCCAACATCAAGTACAGCCTGGAGGACATGGCCGGCACTAAGGTCTACTCCGAGGGCGTGGCGACCTCGACCGCGACCTACGACCGCTCGGTCCAGCGCTTCGCCAGCCAACGGGCGGCGCGTGACGCCGAGATCCGCCTCGCCAGCGTCCTGGCGGACCAGATCAAGACGCGCCTGGCCGCCGTGCTCTCGACCAAGCCGTGAGCCGGCTTTGACCGCGGTCAAGGCGGGCGAGATCGAGGGCCTGATCCGGCGCGGGCCGGATCCGCGCATCCCGGTGATCCTGGTCTACGGGCCCGATACCGGCCTCGTGACCGAGCGTGCGCGAAAACTCGCCGAGGACTTCGTCACCGACCCGGGCGATCCCTTCGCGCTGGTGCGGATCGACGGCGACACCCTCGCCTCCGATCCGGGCCGGCTCTGCGACGAGGCCGGGACCATGGGCCTGTTCGGCGGCCGCCGGTCGATCTGGGTACGGCCGGGCAGCCGGAACTACGCGCCGGCCGTCGAGGCGGTGCTCGCCGCCGAGGTGGCCGATGCCCGCATCGTCGTGGAGGGCGGCGACCTCGCCAAGAACAACCCGATGCGGGTCCTGTGCGAGCGCTCGCCCAAGGCGCTGGCGATTCCCTGCTACGCCGACGACGAGCGCACGCTCTCGGATCTGATCGACCGCACCCTGCAGGAGCGCGGGCTGCGCATCGATCGCGCTGCTCGGGAAGTCCTGGCCCGCAGCCTCGGCGGCGACCGCCGGGCCAGCCTGATGGAGATCGAGAAGCTGGCGCTCTACGCGGGCGGGGAGGGGCAAGGGGACAAGGTCGTCACCCTCGACCATGTCGAGGCCATCACCAGCGACGTCGCGGCCAGCGTGCTCAACACCCTGATCGACGCCGCCTTCGACGGGCGCCGGGAGGCGGTGGAGCGCGATTACCGGCGGTTCCGCCACGAGGGCCTGGATCCCGGCGTGGTGCTCGGCTCGGCCCTGCGGCACGCCCTGACCCTGCTGGCGACACGCCTCGACAACCCCGACAAGACGCCATCCCTGATGGTGGCCTCCTGGCGGGGGCTGCATTTCAAGCGCAAGGCCAGCATCGAGGGCCAGCTCGGTACCTGGCCGGCCGGCACCCTGCGGCAGGCGGTCAAGGCCCTCCAGGAGGCGATCCTGGCCTGCCGGCGGGCCGAGCCCGAGCTGGCGCACGCCCTGGCCTCCGCGGCGCTGCTGCGGGTGGCGGAGGCGGGCGCGCGGCGGCGGCGCTAGGAATCGTGTCAGCCTCGCTTCCGAGGAAGCGAGACGGCTTGCATCGATCCCACCCACACCCTCATCCTGAGGTGCTGCGGAGAAGCCTCGAAGGAGCCCTCCAGCCAGCCATGCGATCCCTGGAGGCCTCCTTCGAGGCCTCCGCTGCGCTCCGGCACCTCAGGATGAGGGAGATGATTCGGATGCGCGTCGCTGTGCGGCCGGGCGCTGGACGAACCCCGGCAACCGCCGTCAGCCCTGCTCCGGCTCCGACACCTTGAACCGGTTGAGCAACCCCTCGAGCTCGTCCTGGGTCTCGTAGCGGATGCGGATCTCGCCCGATGCCTCGTCCTTGGGCTTGTAGATCACCTCGACCCCCAGGGCCCGGCGGATCCGCAATTCCAGGTCGCGGACCGGGGCAGGGCGCTCGGCCGAGAGGCGCGGGCGGCCGGGGCGGGGGGTGTCGGGGGCGGCAGCCTCGGCGGCCTCGGACGCGGCGACCGCCTCGACCTCGCGCACCGATAGGCCCTCGGCCACGACCCGGCGGGCCAGGGCTTCGGGATCGCGCACCGCCAGGAGCGCGCGGGCATGGCCGGCGGTGAGTTCCCCGGCAGTGACCCGGTCCTGCACGGCGGGCGGCAGGTTGAGCAACCGCAGGGTGTTGGCGAGGTGGCTGCGGCTCTTGCCGAGGATCTCGGCCAGCTCCTTCTGGGTGTAGGCGAAGTCCTGCATCAGGCGCTCGTAGCCCGACGCCTCCTCGATCGGGTTGAGGTCGGCCCGCTGGACGTTCTCCAGGATGGCGAATTCCAGGGAGGCGCGGTCGTCGATCTCGACGATCACCACCGGCACCTCGTCGAGCCCGCCCTTCTGGGCCGCCCGCCAGCGCCGCTCACCGGCCACGATCTCGAAGGCCCCCGGCACATCGGCCAGCGGCCGCACCACGATCGGCTGGATGATGCCGCGCTGGGTGATCGAGGTCGCGAGTTCCGCCAGTTCCGCCTCGCCGAAGCTGCGGCGGGGGTTGCGCGGGTTCGGGCGCAGGAACTCCACCGGGACCTTGCGCTGCGGCTCGATCTTCCCGTCGAGCTTGGCCGCCTGTCCGGCATCGCCGAAATCACCGATCAGCGCCGCGAGCCCGCGCCCGAGACGGGGTCGTGCCCCCTCCTCCGCCATCCTTGTCACCCGTGTCACGCTCCGCACTCGATCCCCGGTTTTTAGGGGATCACAAGAAGTCAGGCCGCCGCCGGCACCCGGCCTTCGCGCTGGATCACCTCGGAGGCGAGGCGCAGATACGCTTGGCTGCCGGCGCATTTCAAATCGTAGAGCAAAGCCGGCTTGCCGTGGGACGGCGCCTCGGAGATGCGGACGTTGCGGGGGATCACGGTCTCGTAGACCTTGTCGCCCATGAAACCGCGGACATCCGCCACCACCTGGGCGGAGAGGTTGTTGCGCGGGTCGAACATCGTCAGCACGATGCCCTGGATGGTCAGCTTCGGGTTCAGCGCACCGCGGACCTGCTCGACGGTGCGGAGCAGCTGGCTCAAACCCTCCAGCGCGAAGAACTCGCATTGCAGCGGCACCAGCACCGCGTCGGCGGCGGCCAGCGCGTTGATGGTCAGCAGGTTGAGCGAGGGCGGGCAATCGATCAGCACGTAGCTGATCCGCTCCAGGCCCTTGGCGTGGGCGATGTCCTTGAGCACGCCGCGCAGCCGGTGGGCGCGGTCGGGGAGGGTGGCCAGCTCCATCTCCAGACCGAGGAGATCCATGGTCGAAGGCGCGATCGACAGGCGCGGCACCGCGGTGGGGATCACCGCCTCGGCCAGCGTCGCCTCGCCGGTCATGACGTCGTAGGTCGAGACGTGACGACGCGCCCGATCGATGCCCAGCCCCGTGGAGGCGTTGCCCTGCGGGTCGAGATCGAGCACCAGCACGTCCTCGCCGATCGCCGCCAGCGCCGTGCCGAGGTTGATCGCCGTGGTGGTCTTGCCGACGCCGCCCTTCTGGTTGGCAAGCGCCAGGATCCGCAGGGGATGTCGCACGGACGGTCTTTCGGCAGGGGTCAAGACGGGATCGGCGGACGGATCCACGGACCGGTCGGCGGAATCGCCGAGGATCGCTTCGGTCATCGATGGCTCGGGGCGGCGAGGGCAGTGACGCGCACGATCCGGGCTTCGGAATCAGTCCGGCTCGGCACGAGGTCGTTAACGACTCTCCACTGCGCGGCCGCCTGGGTCAATTCAGCTTGCACGTCCCGGCCCTTCGGAAACAGCCCGGTGGTGCCCGTTTTCAACAGCGGCTCCGTCCAGGCGAGGAGCTGCGTCATAGGCGCGAGCGCCCGGGCGCAGACGATATCGACGCCCTGGTAATCGCCGATCACCGCCTTGATCCGGGCGTTGCGCACGCGCGCCGGCGCGCCGGTGAGGCGGGCGGTCTCAGTGAGGAAGGCGCATTTGCGCGCGTTACTCTCGACTAGATCGACCTGGATGCCGCGCTCGCGGCCGGCGATGGCGAGGATCAGGCCCGGGATGCCGGCGCCGGAGCCGAGATCCAGCCAGGTCCGGGCTTCGGGGGCGAGGTCGAGGAGCTGGAGCGCGTCGTCGATATGGCGGTTCCAGACCTCCGCCAGGGTGGCCGGGCCGACGAGGTTCTTGATCGGCTGCCAGCGCCGGAGCTGCGCGACGTAGAGGTCGAGCAGCTCCGCTGTTTCACGTGAAACACCGGAGGCGGCGAGGATTCGAGCGCGGTCCGGATCGCTCACGGGGCGCGACGCCCGGCATCGGGCGCGGCCCGCCGCGCATGGGCGGCCAACAGGGTGAGGGCGGCGGGAGTCACGCCCTCGATCCGGGCGGCTTGGCCGAGGGTGCCCGGTCGGACGGTCTCGAGCTTCACCCGCATCTCGTTCGAGAGGCCGCTGATCCCGGCATAATCCAGGCTGGCCGGCAGCCGCACGGCCTCGTCGCGTCGGAAGGCGGCGATGTCGGCGTTCTGGCGATCGAGATAGACCGCGTAGGTCGCGTCGGTCTTGAGCCGGTCGGCGACCCGCGGTGACGTCTCGGCCAGCGCCGGCCAGATCGCGGCGAGCTGCCCCCAGGCGATCTCGGGATAGGCCAGCAGCTGGAACGCGCTGCGGCGGATGCCGTCGCGGTTCAGTAGGATCCCATGCGTCGCTGCCTGGCTTGGGGTGAGGCTGACGGAATCGAGCCGGCCGCGCGCTTCTCGGAGTTCCGCCTGCGAAGCCGAAAAATGATCGGCCCGGTGCCGGCCGACGCAGCCCAGCGCGAGGCCGCGCGGCGTCAGCCGCTCGTCGGCATTGTCGACCCGCAGGGACAGCCGGTATTCCGAGCGCGAGGTGAACATCCGGTACGGCTCGCTGACCCCATGAGTCACGAGGTCGTCGATCATAACGCCGAGATAGGATTCGGCCCGGTCGAAGGTCGCGACGTCGAGCCCACCGGCGCGGCGGGCGGCGTTGAGCCCGGCGACCAGCCCCTGGCCGGCCGCCTCCTCGTAGCCGGTGGTGCCGTTGATCTGGCCAGCCAGGAACAGGCCAGGCAGGCGCTTCACCTGAAGCCCGGCATCGAGCTCGCGTGGGTCGACGTAATCGTACTCGATGGCATAGCCCGGCCGCAGGATCGCGGCCCGCTCCAGCCCCGGGATCAGCCGGATGATCGCGCGCTGGACCTCCTCGGGCAGGGCCGTGGAGATGCCGTTCGGGTAGATGGTCGGGTCGTCCAGCCCCTCGGGCTCCAGAAAAATCTGGTGGCCCTCCCGGTCGCCGAAGCGGACGACCTTGTCCTCGATCGACGGGCAGTAGCGCGGCCCCCGGCTGGCGATGCCGCCGGAATACATCGGCGAGCGGTGCAGGTTGGCCCGGATCAGGTCGTGGACCGCCTGGGTGGTCCGGGTGATGCCGCAGCGGATCTGCGGCGTGGTAATTTTCTGGGTCAGCGTCGAGAACGGCACCGGCTCGGCATCGGCCTCCTGCATCTCCAGGCCCGACCAGTCGATGGTCCGGCCGTCGAGGCGGGGCGGGGTGCCGGTCTTGAGCCGGCCGAGCCGCAGGCCAAGCCGGTCGAGGGTCTGGGCCAGCCCGATCGCTGGCGCCTCGCCGACCCGGCCGGCGGGGATCTGCTGCTCGCCGATATGGATCAGCCCGCGCAGGAAGGTGCCGGTGGTGAGCACCACGGCGGCGCAGGCGATCGTCCGCCCATCCGCCAGCACGAGGCCGGAGAGCCGGCCCTCCGAGTCGAGGACCAGATCCTCGCAGGCGCCCGCGATCACCGTGAGCCCGTCGGTCTCGGCGATGGCCGCCTGCATGGCGGCGGCGTAGAGCTTGCGGTCGGCCTGGGTGCGGGGACCGCGCACGGCCGGCCCCTTGCGGCGGTTGAGCAGCCGGAACTGGATGCCGGCCGCGTCGGCGACCCGGCCCATCAACCCGTCCAGGGCATCGACCTCGCGCACGAGATGGCCCTTGCCGAGCCCCCCGATGGCGGGATTGCACGACATCGCCCCGATCGTGGCGGGGTCGTGGGTGACCAGGGCCGTGCGGGCGCCGCAGCGCGCGGCCGCAGCCGCCGCCTCGACGCCGGCATGGCCGCCGCCGACGACCACGACGTCGAACCGGTCGGATGAGGTGGTAAGCATGCGGGTGATTACGCGGGCGCGGCCGGGCCGGTCAACGCATCCGGGTGCAGGACCGTTAGATCGAGGCGGGGAGGGCGCTTTCCTGTCGTGGCCTGATACCGCCGATGACCGGGCGCCTCGCGCGCCAGCGCAATGACTACAGTCCTCACCTTCGATCGGACAGTCATCGCGGCCCGACTCGAGGACTGGCGCAGACATCGCGATCGGTTCTCTGGGGACTTCAAGACATCATTCGCGTCTTGATCGTTTTCGCCGGTCGTGCCAGCATCCGAATACAAACGAAATCCTGAACGGACAACGGCGTCCGGCAGGCCCCGGGAATGGGACTGTTTCGCAGCGTCGAGGGCGACGCGCGATGAGGAGGGATTGCCATGTCCGCGTTGACGATCGGCCTGGGCGTCGCCTGCTGCGCGGCGGGCGCCGCCGCCCATTTCTTCGACCCCACGCAGCGCAAGGAAGGCTTGTTCGGCCTGGCGGCCTTCGGGCTGCTGCTGACCGGGATGTTTCTCAGCCGGTCGTAGGCGCCCACGGCGCTTCAGACCGGAGGAGATATTCCGTCCTCGCCCTCATCCTGAGGTGC
>NZ_JAKSYK010000114.1:0-12171 GCF_022829425.1 Methylobacterium sp. J-072
GTCGGTGATCTGCCGGCGCTGCATCTGCAGGAAGGCCGAGACGATCTGCAGCGAGTTCTTGACCCGGTGGTCGATCTCCCGGGTCAGCAGATCCTTTTGCTCCAGCAGGCGCTCCTTCTCGGCGAGCAGGCTCGTCAGCTCCCCCGGTCCGGGGCGGCGCGACGGGTTCTGCGGGGCGGCCGCGACTGGTATGGCCCCTCGGGCCGTTTCCATCGTCCGCTCTTCGCGCCCCCGAGATCACTGGCGGGCTGCGGCGCGGGGTGGCGCTGCTGATCTGCGGCCAGCTCGGCTTCCTGCTCGGCGCGCTGCTGCGGCCGCTGCCGGGCGAGGGGTGAGGCGGCGCGCGCTCCCAGACGGATCCGGCTGGTGAACGAATTGCTAACCGATACGGCCGCGTCGAGGTTTACGGGGCGAGGAGGTTCAGTCTTGGACGAGAACGATCCGCACTGGGACGCCGACCCGCTCTGGTACGACCGGGCGGAGCCGGAGGCGGCGCCTAGCCTCGTGCTGGAGGGTCTGGCGTATCTGGTCCTGCTGCTGCTCGCCGGGATGGCGTGCGGGGTACGGGCGTACCGGCTCCCGGACGTGCTGTGGTGCCGGGCCGCGGACTGGCTCGCGCGACGCACCGCAGGACCACGCCGATCGTGAGCCAGCTGAAGGCGATAGACCTCTAGCGCGTGCTTTTGAGGCGCGAGCCACTGAGCCCCTGGCCGTCTAACCCGCGGCTTAGCTCGGCGATCGTCGCGGAACCCGTGCGGGAGGCCATGGCTTCTTGGTACAGAGGGATGGCTGGGCCGATGACGACATTACCGAGCGAGACCGGACCGGCCGGACGGGACCGGAGCCTCGGCCAGCGCCTCTTCGCGCGCTACGGCTCGACCGCGATCCTGAGCGTGGTGTTGCTCGTTGTGGTCGGCTGGATCGGAATCCTAGGCTGGGTGGTGACGCGGCTGTTCGGCTGACTCCAGCTCGACCCGATACGGCCGGGCGGCCTCATCGGGCATCAGCGGAGCGTCGCGGCACAGCCGCCAGAACTCGACCAGACCGGCCGCATAGGCGGTGAGGATCACGGCAGCCCAGTGCATGATCGTGTCCTCTCAAGCGCCATCGATGCACCTTCGTGCACGCGAAAGCTTGACGTTTCCTCACCGGCCTCATGGAGCGACCGGGTTTAGGCAATATAGTGGCATATTACCGGCACTACAGCAGGCAATGTGCATTTATTTTGCGCAATTGGCCATTATGGCTGAACTAAACAGGACAATCATGGCGTCGATCGGCGTCTTCCGACGTTGATCGGCGAATCGCTGGCGCCTCGTCCACCCGCCCGGAGCCCCGGCAACGGTCACGCCGCCCCGCCCAAGCCGCGGACGAAGACCGGCTGCGTAACATCGCCCTCCGAGACAGATTCGAGATCGACCACCACGATCTCCGGTGGCACGCCCAGTCGCAACGGCCGGCCCGCCACGAAATGCGAGCCGAGCCCCGCCGAGACGATCAGGTCCCGCCCCGCCTCGGCGATGTGGCCGTAGGCGTAGCGCAGCCCGTACCGGGACGGGATCCACGGCGACCAGCCCAGGATCCGCACCTGGCCGCCATGCGTATGGCCGGACAGGGTCAGCGCGATCCGCGGGTCGAGTCCAGTGGCGAACAGATCCGGCTCGTGCGCGAGCAGGATCGCGGCTCCCTCTGCGGGCACATCCCGAAGCGCCCGCGCGAGGATCTCCGACCTCTGCCGGTCGAGGCGCTCCGGATTTAAATCACGGCCCGGCGTCGCCTCGCTCTCGAGGCCGACCAGCCAGAGCGGGGCGGGGACATCGAGCCGCACGGCCGCGTTTTCGACAAACGCGATGCCGGCCGCCCGCAGGGCGCGCTCGGCGCGGGTCGGGCCGTGGCCGCGCCGGAGCGCCGCGCGATCGTCCCCCCAATCGTGGTTGCCCTGGATGGCGTACACCCCCTGCGGTGCCCGCAATCCGCGCAGGAGATTCGCCACCGTCTCGAACGGGACGGCGCCGCGGCTCTGAGAGCCGTAATCCCCCAGCAGCACCGTGACATCGGGGGCGAGCGCGTTGGTGCGCGCGACGACATCGGCGATCGCGCCCTCGCCCATGCAGCGGGGATGGGCGTGGACATCCGTGAGCACCGCGATTCGCATCCTCAGGCCGGCCGGCCATCGTGGCGGGCACAGCCGGTAATGCGTCACCTGCACCCGATGGGGCTCGAACGCCGTCGCGTAGCCGCCGCTCGCGAGACTTCCGGCCGCCGCGCAGGCGGCCGCCAAGGTCGGTCGGGACAGAAGCGTGCGGCGGGTCAACATCGGCGGACGGCTCGGCTCGGATCGAAGCCTGCGTAGCACGGCCCGGCTTCGTCTCCGGCATTGCAGCCATCAGACGCCGACACCGGCGGCGTACGGGCGACGCACCAATCAGGCGAGGCTCGTGCGACGGCCGCAATCGGAGTTGATACGGAGGGCCGGACCGGCATTGCAGTCATCGCGGCCGGTGATCCCAGCACAGGGCCACAAACTGCAAGCAGAGTGGGCGTGACGGGATACGCGCACGGCCTCGCGCGCGCGTGAGCGAAACGCGATGTCATCCGACGGGTCACGTTGCTTGGGTTCAAGGTCGCCGTCATCGGATCACGACAGGGCAGACGATTACGACGACGTGTGGTTTTCTGTTTTTCGTCAGAAACGAAACGCCCGAAGGCACCGGTGAAATCTGATACGAGGCAGATGTATTCGACCGGAGGTCAGATCTTCCGTATTCGGACGACAGGCAGACGACCTCGATCCGGGCGCGATGCGCCAATCTCCGCCGTCGTCCCGATCGAAAATTTTGAATTCGCCGTTAAATAAGTATTGATCCGAGAAAAAGAGCATGTCATGAGGCTTTCAGTTCGCGGGCAGGCGTATCTTTGCTGTCCAGGATTGAATTCATGCACACCGCCTTTTCCATCGAGCCGCCCGCCTGCGGGTCGGTCCTCGACCGTCGTACCATCGCCTTGGCGAATGCCCGGTGGTTTCGCGCGATGGCGTGGCGCGCCCTGCGCGATGGCGCCCCGAAGGGCGCATTGCGCGCCGCCAATGCGCGTGCGGCCGCCCGCATCGTGCTGCGCCAAGCAAGACGCGACGCTCTGGTCAATCGACTGGTGACCGACGCCCTGGCGATGAGTGACTGATCCGCTGCCGCGTTGAGGGCCTCTCGGCCGCGGCGGTCGGAACGCAGCGCGATTGCCCGCTTTCACATTCGTTGGCGGGTCATGCCTGGACGGGACGCCATCCGGCCCGCAGCCGCATGCCGTCAAGCAGGACAACATGCCCTTGGATCCAGTCTTTGCATAAGCAACACAGGTTGCGTGCCCATGTTATGAGGGTGACCGCCGCCTGAACATCGGCGACGTTCGAAGATCTGATTTGATCTCGGGATTCGTTGGAGCGCTGCGATCCCTGTAGAAACACCCACCGGCTTGCATTGATAAAAATATCGGCGCCATCGAAGCGCTCGTGATCGAACAAAAGATCTTATCCGTTAACGAACGCCGCGCCGATTGCCGCACCGGACACGCGTCGTTAACGCTCAATGAATTCCATCGCAGAAAACCGGAACGGATCAACGCGTCCCTCGTAGATGCCCCAAGGTATGACAAAGGTTGTGCCGCCAGGAGTCAGCGATGGACGACGATCTCGAAGCGCGGCCTCTCGATGTCAGGCATCTAACGGCAAATATCGTGACCGCCTATGTTTCCAATAATCATGTTCAAGTCTCGGATTTGCCCAGGCTTCTCACGAGTGTTTACGCCGCTGTGGAGGCGGCCGCGCAGGGACATGGTCCGGCGCCTGCGGTTGCAGAGGGCCCGGTCGAGAAACTGTCCGCCGCCGACATCCGGCGCTCGGTCGGCCGCGATGCCTTGATCAGCTTCGAGGACGGCAAACCCTATAAGACCTTGAAACGGCATCTCACCGGCCGCGGCCTCACGCCGGAGGGTTATCGCGAGAAGTGGGGGCTGCCGCGGGATTACCCGATGGTCGCGCCGGATTATGCCGAACGGCGATCCGCCCTGGCGAAGGCGATCGGCCTCGGGCGGCCAAGCAGAGGGGCTTCAGCCGGCGACGAGCCGAGTCGCGCGGAGCCCAAGGTCCAACGCCGGACGAAGTCGGCTTGATAGACGGGCTCCGGAGCGACGCCGCGGCTTCCCTCAACTCGGCTATCATCACGCGCGAAGCGACGCGATCCAGGGCCGCGCGAGACGTGCAGGCGTAGCGGCCGACGCAACGGCCTCGCTTCGCTCGCCGCGGCAGAACGATCACCAAGCGATCACCGGGAGCCCGCGACACGCCGTTCGGAAGGCATGAAACCGTGGGGGCGTTCCGCGCGGAACGCCCCCACGATCAATTCGCGCGTGATTGTGTCGCTGATTCAGACCGCGTGCGTCCCAGGAATTGCGATCGGCGACACCGAACTGGTATTCACCCGCGCGATGCCGAACGAAAGATCGATACCGACGGCACGCACCATCTGTCGATCCTGCGGCGAGACGATCCGCGCGGGCACGACCTATTGCGTCGCGTGCGCGACCCGTCAGGCCGATAGCGACGCCGCCGTCTTCGATCGCTGGCTCGCCATCCTGTTCAGCGGTGCGGGCATCGTCGTCCTGGTGCTGGCCGCCTATATCGCAGCCCGATATCTCAACCTCCTGGTGTGATCTCTCGCGAGCCGACGCATCGGCGATGATGGCTCTGCCCGAGCGTCCCGCGGCCTCGGTGCAGGAGAGCCGGAGCAGTCGCCCAACCGTATGGCAAAGGCCTCGCGATGCCGCGACGGCATCGGATCGTCCCGTCATCGGCGAGGGGCGGCCCCGCCGACCGGGGCGGTGCCTACCCATCCTTCGCCTTAAGAACAGGTCTCGTCCGCCCGCGGCTGCGCCGAAATATGTACGTCGCGGCCCGATAGAGCCGAGCTATGCCGAGTCCTACCCAATCCGGGAATTTGGGGGTTTGCAGGATGGCTCGGCGATCGATTCTGGTCTTGGCGCTCTGCCTCGCGTCATCGGACGCGTGGGCCGCCGGCGACATCGCCGTGGACATGGCGATGATCTCCAACGGCGATCTCAGGGTCTTCGGCACTCTGGCGCCGCCGCGCGCGGCCAGTGTCGTGCTGGACGACAAGTTCGACACGCGGGCGGACCAGGACGGGCGCTTCGCGTTCCGGATCCCCTATCACCCGGAAACCTGCGTGGTGACGCTGAAATCCGAGGCGATCAGCCGGCAGGCCGTTGTCGGCTATTGCGCCCGGCCAGCGCCCGTGAAGCAGGCCGCTGCGCCGTCGCACCCGGCCCCCGTGATGCTGGCGGCGAACACGCCCAAGGGCGAGGTCGGCCCGCGCGGTCCGCAGGGGGCGGCCGGTCAGCAAGGTCCGGAAGGGCCGCAAGGCGAGCGTGGCGCGAAGGGCGATCTCGGCCCGGCCGGTCCTCCTGGGCCGCCCGGCCCCGCGGGACAGTCAGGCACGAAAGGCCCGGCTGGCGAACGCGGCCCGGCGGGACCGGCCGGTCCCGAGGGCAAGCCGGGAACCGCTACCGTCGCCCTGCGGGTCCAGGTCGAGGAGTGTACCGCAGGCGGACGGTGCGTCGCCTCCTGCGCGTCCGAGGAGTTTGCCGTGAACGGCACCTGCAGCGGCGGTGAGCGTCCAGCCATGGACGAGAGCAGCATCTACTGCTTCGCCATGGGGGCGGCCCCGACCGCCATGAAGGCCCGGGCCATCTGCGCAAAGCGGTGACGCAGGCGTTCGCCTCGGCAAGGTGAAAGGCGCATCAGCCGGCCCGTTCCGTCGGTCCTCTCACCGGCTCGCGTGCCGGAGGATCCCGCGCGGATGCCGGGGCTCTCGTCGGCGATCGCGACCGGCACGATGTGGCCGTGACGGTCGAGGAACGGGATGGCTTTGGGACCCGAGCGATGGCCCTTCGCCCAGCCCAGTCGAAGAATCCCAAGCGCGGACGGGCACTATCGAGCCCCGCGATCCCATAAGCGAGGGGCCGTTTATCTCACGATCGGCGCGGGCCTGTGGTCCGTCGCGCGAGCCAGGCCGCGGCCCGGCACCACAGCACGTCCGGGAGCCGGTACACCCGTACCCCGCACGCCATCCCGGCGAGCAGCAGCAGGACCAGATACGCCAGACCCTCCAGCACGAGGCCAGGCGCCGCCTCCGGCTCCGCCCGGTCGTACCAGAGCGGGTCGGCGTCCCAGTGCGGATCGTTCTCGTCCAAGACTGAACCCCCTTGCGCCACAAGTTCGGGCGCGGCCGTATCGGTTAGCAATTCGTTCACCAGCCGGATCCGTCAGGGAGCGCCCGCTGCCTCACCCCTCGCCCGGCAGCGGCCGCAGCAGCGCGCCGAGCAGGAAGCCGAGCTGGCCGCAGATCAGCAGCGCCACCCCGCGCCGCAGCCCGCCACTGAGGCTGAGGTGATGGATCTGGAACCCGTAGGCGAGCTCGGCCGCCACCACCGGCAGGAACACCGGCAGCCCCCAGACCGAGCCGAACCGCCCCAGACCCACCCCGAGCAGCGCGTTCAGCAGCAGACCCTTCATGACGATCCCGTCGGCGATCCCGTCCCCGCACCGGCCCCGGCGCCGGACCGATCCCGGCCCGGATGGTCCGGTGCTCGTCCGCGGGCGACGTCCTGCGGTCGCCCCGCGTCTCGGCCGAAGCCGCTACTTGCTGCCGCGCTGGGCCAGCACCGCAGGCACCGTGCGCAGCATGATCGCGAGATCCCGGCGCAGGCTCCAGCGGCTGGCGTAATCCAGGTCGAGCGCCACGCGCTCGGCGTAGGTGGTGTCCGAGCGGCCCGAGACCTGCCACAGGCCGGTGACGCCGGGCGGCACCGCGAAGCAGGTCGAGAACGCCCGGCCGTAGCGGGCGACCTCGGCCTGGACGATCGGGCGCGGCCCGACCAGGCTCATCTCGCCGCGCAGGACGTTCCAGAGCTGGGGCAGCTCGTCCAGCGAGGTCTTGCGCAGCACCTGGCCGATGGCGGTGATGCGCGGATCGTCGCTGAGCTTGTGCGTGGCCGCCCACTCGGCCCGGGCGCGCGGGCTGGCGGCGAGATGGGCGGCGAGCACCGCCTCGCCGTCGGCGACCATGGAGCGGAACTTCAGGCAGCCGAAGGAGCGCCCGTCGCGGCCGAGCCGTGTGTGGCGGAAGATCGGCGCCTTGCGGTCGCCGGCCCAGACCAGGGCGGCGATCACCAGCATCAGCGGCAGCAGCAGGAACAGGGCGGTGGCCGCGACCCCGATGTCGAGCCCGCGCTTGGCCGCCCAGTCGAGCCTGAGCCCCCGGGCCACGAACGGCGTCTCCGGCAGCACCGCCTCGACGACCGCCTCGGCCGCCCCGCTCACCTGACCCGCAATCTGATCGGCCACATCGGACATCTCAACCCTATGGTGCGGCGCAGAAGCGAGGGGGGAGAGGGGTGGGCCGGCCTCGCGCAACATGGGCTCGCTTCCTGAAGGCTGATGACGAGAAGATAGTTAACAAATTCTTAATACCTATTTATAACGAATTATTGACGCTGTTACAAGCTGGGCTATATGGAGAATCACAGTCTAGTGTCTGTTATTATCATTCGGCTATGCAATGTAGCTGAGGGGATTAGGATGGGCATTGGCGCGCAGGAGGGAAGGAACGGCGCTGTTGAGGCGGCGATATCGGGATGTGGCTGTATAGTTTCGGTATAGCCATCTATGGCTGGAGAGCGCCTTTTCTTTTGGTGCGGTGCACGCAAAATAGAAATCGCGCGACTGTTTACCGCCTCGCGCCGTCATAGACCTCGCTCTCGGCTGACGCTCAGCTTGCAAGGGGGGCGGGAGCCGGCGGGGGCGTCCCAGCGGTCGCATCGGTGCAAACTACGCATGTCGCTTCGGGGTGTCGGCTCGATCGGCGTCGGCGAGGTCTAGCCTTCGTGAGGCGCTGAAGCGTCGGCGTTGGCGCTTGCCGTCTCACCATCGAAGCCGCGTGCTCGGCGCCGAGCGGCGGTTGGAGGAATCCGTTCATCGATGGGCGGCGAAAACGGATCGATTCCCTCGGCTTGGAGCGTTGCCGATCATCGAGCCGTGTAACGGCTCCGTATAAGCGCTCAATAAGCGCTCAAACCGGTGTGGTCCGGCGAGTTTGGAGAGATGACATGGCGGTTCTGGTGACGGGTGGGGCGGGGTATATCGGCAGCCACATGGTTCTGGCGCTGCTGGATGCCGGCCACGACGAGATCGTGGTGCTGGACGATCTCTCCACCGGCTTCGACTGGGCCGTGCCCGAGGGCGTCAAGCTCGTGGTCGGCGACGTCGCCGATCAGGCGCTGGTCACCCAGACCATCCTGCAGCACCGCATCGACGCGCTCGCCCACTTCGCCGCCCGGATCGTCGTGCCGGACTCGGTCGCCGATCCGCTCGGCTACTACCTCGCCAATACCGTCAAGACCCGCGCCCTGATCGAGGCCGCGACGCGGGCGGGCGTGCGCCACGTGATCTTCTCCTCCACCGCCGCCGTCTACGGCGAGCCCGAGGTGGTGCCGGTGCCCGAGAACCTGCCGCTCAACCCGATCAACCCCTACGGCCGCTCCAAGCTGATGAGCGAGTGGATGATCGCCGACGCGGCAGCCGCCCACGGCTTCACCTACGTGGTGCTGCGCTACTTCAACGTCGCGGGCGCCGATCCGGCCGGACGCTCCGGGCAATCGACCCCGGACGCCACGCACCTGATCAAGGTGGCCACGCAAGCCGCGCTGGGGCGGCGCGAGCGCCTCGACGTCTACGGCACCGACTACCCGACCCCGGACGGTTCGTGCCTGCGCGACTACATCCAGGTCTCGGACCTAGCCGAGGCGCACCGGGTGGCGCTGGACCACCTGCGCGGGGGCGGCGAGAGCCTGACGCTGAACTGCGGCTACGGCCGGGGCTACTCGGTCCTGGAGGTGATCGAGGTGGTCAAGCGCATCTCGGGGCGGGACTTCGAGGTGCGGCTGTGCCCGCGCCGGCCCGGCGATCCGGCGCGGATCGTGGCGGAGGCGGGGCGGATCCGATCGCGGCTGGGCTGGCAGCCGCGCCACGACGACCTCGACGCCATCGTCGCCCAGGCACTGGCCTGGGAGGATAAACTCAGTACGCGCAATCGGGTCTGAGCGGCGCTAAAGCGTGCTAATGCCGGCCTCAAGCCATGAATCCTGATAGAGGTTGCCTGAATGCGAGTTGCCATTGTTCATTATTGGCTTGTGGGCATGCGAGGCGGTGAGAAGGTTGTTGAGGCGCTCTGCAAGATGTACCCGCAGGCCGACATTTTCACCCATGCCTATGCGCCGGATTCGATCTCGCCGCTCATAAAAGCCCATCGGATCCAGACCTCGTTCATCGGTCGGCTTCCGTTTTCCGCGACGCGCTACAAGTCCTATCTGCCGCTCATGCCGATGGCCCTCGAGCAGCTCGATTTGCGCGGGTACGATCTGGTGATCAGCAGCGAGTCCGGGCCGGCCAAGGGCATCATCCCGCCCTCGAATTCGACCCACATCTGCTATTGCCATTCCCCGATGCGCTACGTCTGGAACATGTTCCACGATTATCGCGAGCGGACGGGGTTCCTGAACCGCCTCCTGATGCCGCCGGCCGCGCATTACATCCGGAACTGGGATGCGATCTCGGCGAGCCGCGTCCACGAGTTCGTGGCGAATTCCGCCACCGTCGCACGGCGGATCGAAACCTATTATCGGCGTAGCGCCACCGTGATCTATCCCCCGGTCGATACCGATGCGTTCGGTGCGGTTCCGGAGCAGGAGCTCGGGGATTACCATCTGATGGTCGGCGAGCTGGTCCGCTACAAGCGTCCGGAATTGGCAATCGAGGCGTTCAACCGTCTCCAAAAGCCTCTGGTAGTGATCGGCGGCGGGGAAATGCTGCGCGAGTTGCGGAGCTTGGCCGGCCCGCATGTCACGATGCTCGGCCCGCAGCCCTTCGCGGTGCTGAAACACCATTATGCCCGCTGTCAGGCCCTGATCTTCCCCGGCGAAGAGGATTTCGGGATCGTGCCCGTGGAGGCCATGGCGAGCGGGCGGCCGGTGATCGCATATGGGAAGGGCGGCGCAACGGAGACGGTGCAGGAAGGGGTGACTGGTACGTTCTTCCACGAGCAATCGGTAGAGGCGCTGATCGACGCCATCGAACGCTGCAAGGCGATCGCGCCGAGGCCCGACGCCCTGATCAGCCGCGCTGCCGAGTTCAGCGTCGCACGCTTCACAGACGCGATGGGGCAGTTCATTGACGGTGTCCTCGCCCGGGGCGAACAGGGGCACCGCCCCGTGATCGCGGGTGGACAGCTCGACCTGCTGAATCGAGTTTAAACTGATCGTCTCGTTTTAAATCCGTACCCTATCTTCGTGCGAAAGATTGAGCTTGATGCCTGAGCCTATCGATACGGTCTATCCCATGATCCTGTGCGGTGGCACGGGCACCCGGCTGTGGCCGGCCTCGCGGGAGAGCATGCCCAAGCAGTTCGCCCGGCTGGTCGATGCCAAGACCTCGACGTTTCAGGCCAGCCTCGAGCGGGTCGCCGACACGGCTGTGTTCGCCAAGCCGACCGTGATCGCTTCGGCCGAGGCCCGGTTCATCGTCGCCGAGCAGTGCGGCCAGTGCGGGATCGCCGCCGACATCGTGCTCGAACCCCAGGGCCGCGATAGCGCCGCCGCCGTGGCGGTGGCAGCCCTCCACGCCGCCGCGATCGACCCGCAGGCCGTGGTGCTGATCATGGCCGCCGACCATGTCGTGCCCGACACCCAGGCCTTCGTCGCCGCCGTGAAGGCCGCCGCCGTGGGGGCGCGGGCCGGCTACACCATGACGCTCGGCATCGAGCCGACCCGCCCGGCCTCGGACTATGGCTACATCCGCCGCGGCGCGCCGATCACCGAGGCGCAGGGCGCCGCCCGGGTGGAGAAATTCGTCGAGAAGCCGGATCGCGCCGGCGCCGAGGCGCTGATCACTGACGGCGCGCTGTGGAACTCGGGCTACTTCCTGTTCCGCGCCGACCTGATGCTGGCCGAGCTCGAAGCCTTTGTGCCGGACGTGCTGGATGCCGCCCGCGCCGCACTTGAGGCCGCGGTGACCGACCTCGACTTCGTGCGGCTCGATGCCGACGCCTTCGCCAAGGCCCCGAAGATCTCGATCGACTACGCGGTGATGGAGCGGACCGCCCGGGCGGGGGTCCTGCCGGTGTCGTTCGCGTGGTCGGATGTCGGGACCTGGGACGCGGTCTGGCAGGTGCTGGACCACGACGAGGCGGGCAACGCGGTGCGGGGTCGGGTGTCGTTGATCGGCACGAAGAACAGCTTGGTGCACAGCCAGGGCGGCGGCCTGACCGCGGTGGTCGGGCTGGAGGACATCGTCGTGGTCGCGACCCCGGACGCGGTGCTGGTGGCGTCGAAGGCGCGCTCGGGCGAGGTCAAGCAGCTGGTCAACGCCTTGCGGGCCTCGGGAGAGCCGGAGGCGGACGCGCATCTGCGGATGTACCGGCCGTGGGGGTGGTACCAGCGGATCGACATCGGCGAGCGGTTCCAGGTGAAGCGGATCCAGGTGGTGCCGGGAGGACGGTTGTCGCTGCAGAAGCACTATCACCGGGCCGAGCACTGGGTGGTGGTGCGCGGCACCGCCGAGGTGACGGTGGACGACCGGGTCGTGCTGGTCCACGAGAACGAGGCGGTGTACCTGCCGATCGGGTCGATGCACCGGCTGGCCAACCCGGGCAAGATCCCGCTGGAGCTGATCGAGGTCCAGGTTGGCTCGTATACGGGCGAGGACGACATCATCCGCGTCGAGGATATCTACGGGCGCTGAAACGCGCCCGAGCGGCCTTCACCGGGTGCGGTTTCGTGGCGCCGGTTCCAGAAGGCCTCGGAAGGAACTCTCCGGAAGTCTCGTCGATCCCCGGATGCCGCCCGCGCGGCTGCAACGGAGCATTTCGGCGCCCATTGGTCTAGAGCCGTTCCCGATCGCGTTGCAATCGGGAACGGTAACCGGGGCAGATATCCGGGCGTTCAGACCGTTGCGGCGTTTCTGACGAGGTCTGGGAGGGGCGGGATCGCGTCACCGTCTGGAATTCCGAGGCGGTCGCCGAGGTAGCGGAAGAACGAGACACGGAGTTT